>NZ_PSVU01000039.1:0-34929 GCF_002932515.1 Rathayibacter sp. AY1D5 | reverse complement strand
TGCGACAACTCCTGCGCACTCGCGAGCGGAGGCGGCGGCGGACGCGCCGAGACGACGGAGGCCGCCGCACTCGAGCTCGAGTGCGACGGCCTCCGGACCGTCAGGAGCGGGCGACCGCGGGTCAGGCCAGGCGCAGCAGGCGGCAGCCGTGCGGCTCGAGCTCGAGTTCGACGGCGCCGCCGACGATCGGCAGCTCGGCGCCGCTCCACACATCGACGGCCGAGGTCGCGCCGGAGCAGCCCAGGTCGGCCAGATGAGCGGAGTAGGACCGCGCCGACGAGCCCAGCCAGAACACTCCGCGCCACTGCTCGTCGCCGCGCCACGCCGACCACACCACCAGGTCGCCGTCGCGGACGATCTCGCGGCTGCCGTCGCTGCCGAGCAGCGCGAGGACGTCGTCGTTCGTCAGCAGCGCCAGGGTGTCGGCGGGCGTGTCCGGGAGGTGCCCGCCCATGATCAGCGGCGAGCGGAGCAGGCACCACAGCGTCACGAGCGTCCGCTGCTCCGCGGGCGTGAACCGCGAGAGCCGGTCCTCGCCCACGTGCGCGCGCACGCCGATCCGCCCCAGCGGCAGCATGTCGGCGTCGGCCCACGCGCCGGGGCGCTGGTGCGGCGCCCAGCGCGCGGCCCGCTGGAACTGCTCGTGCAGGTGCGCCCAGTCGTCCCAGAAGTCGTCCGAGATCCGCCACATCTGCGCGGTCGAGCGCAGCAGCTCGAGGTTCTCGAGCGAGAGCTGCTTGCCGGGGGAGAGGCTCAGCACCATCGGGCGGCCGGTCGCGTCGATCGCGCGGGAGAGGGCGGCGATCTCCTCCGCCTGGATCGGCGGGTAGAGCACGTCGTCGAGCTTCACGAAGTCGACGCCCCACGAGGCCAGCTGCGCCATCACGGAGTCGCAGTACTGCTGCGCGCCGGGCGCGCTCATGTCGACTCCGTAGTTGTCGGGGTTCCACGGGCAGACGTTCCCGCGGTCGGCGATGTCGGCGCAGGTCGCCTCCGCCCCGAGCACCGGCAGGCCGAGCTCGGCCGCTCGGCGGGGGACGCCGCGCATCAGGTGCACGCCGAAGCGGAGGCCGAGGGCGTGCACGCGCGCGGCCAGCGCCGTGAATCCGCCCGTCGCCGCGGAGGGGAAGCGGCCGACGGCGGGCTGCGGGCGTCCCCAGTCGTCGAGCACCGGCTCCGACACCTCCTGGTAGTCGCTCGTGCCGGGATCGGGCTCGTACCACTGGATGTCGACGACGACCGTGTCCCAGCCGTGCGGCAGGAGGTGCTCGGCGAGGTACTCGGCGTTCGCGAGCACCTCCTCCTCCGTCACCGAGGCGCCGAAGCAGTCCCAGCTGTTCCAGCCCATCGGCGGGCGGCGGGCGGCCTCCGTGCGCGCGGCGATCACGACAGCTCCAGCGTCACGGTCGCGAAGGAGTGCGGGGGCAGCGTGACGCGCAGGCCTGTCGCCGTGGTCTCGATGCCCTCGAGGGCGACGGGGCTCACCTCGTCGGCGGCGCCGGGCCGGTTGTGCGCGTCGGGGCGGTCGGCGGTGAGGAGGCGGCCGGTCGCGCCGGTCACGGTTCCACCGCGGAAGTCGAGGGAGACCTCGAGCGGCTCCTCCAGGTCGACGTTCGTCAGCGAGACCAGGACGCGGCCGTCCTTCGTGGAGGCGGAGGCGGAGGCGACGGGGATCTCGCGGCCGTCGACCGCGTGCGTCGGGCCGGCGACCGTGGTCGGCAGCACCGTCGCGTCGTGGTGCCCCTTGTTCATCTCGAACACGTGGTAGGTCGGCGTGCGGACCATCTCGCCGCCGTCCGGGTCCGTCAGCAGCATCGCCTGCAGCACGTTCACCGTCTGCGCGATGTTCGCCATCGTCAGGCGGTCGGCGAAGCCGTGGAAGACGTCGAAGTGCCAGGCCGCGACCATCGCGTCGCGGATCGTGTTCTGCTGGAAGAGGAAGCCCGGGTGGGTCCCCGGCTCCACGTCCCACCAGGTGCCCCACTCGTCGAGCACCATCCCGTACTTCTTCTCGGGGTCGTGGACGTCCATCACCGCGGCGTGCGAGCGGAGCAGCTCCTCGATCCCCTGCGCGGCCACGATCGTGCTCCAGTAGGTGTCGGCGTCGAAGTCGGTCGCGCTGCCCTTCGCGTGCCAGCTGCCGCCGATCGTGTAGTAGTGCACCGAGACCGACTCCCACGGCACGGAGGAGAAGGGGTGCCCCTCGATCTCGGGGATCACCTCCATCAGCGTCTGCGTCCAGTGGGTGTCGGCGCCGTCGGCTCCGGCGGCCACGCGGTAGAGCGGAGTGTCGTTGCCGCTCTGCACGAAGGTCCCGAACTGCCGCGCCAGGTCGGCGTAGGCGCCGGCGCGCATGTTGCCGCCGCAGCCCCAGGTCTCGTTGCCGAGCCCCCAGAAGCGGACGGTCCACGGCTCCTCCCGGCCGTGGGAGCGGCGCAGATCGGCCATCGGCGACTTGCCCGCGCCGGTGAGGTACTCGGCCCAGTCCGCCATCTCCTGCACGGTGCCGGATCCGATGTTGCCCGAGATGTAGGCGTCGGCGCCGAGCAGCTCGCAGAGCGCCATGAACTCGTGGGTGCCGAAGGAGTTGTCCTCCGCGACTCCGCCCCACTGCGTGTTGATCAGGCCGGGACGCTCCTCGCGCGGGCCGATGCCGTTGGTCCAGTGGTAGCGGTCGGCGAAGCAGCCGCCGGGCCAGCGGAGGTTGGGGATGTCGAGGGCGCGGAGGGCCTCGACGACGTCCAGGCGGATCCCGCCCTCGTTCGGAACGGGCGAGTCCTCGCCGACCCAGAAGCCGTCGTAGATGCACCGGCCGAGGTGCTCGGCGAAGTGGCCGTAGAGGTGGCGGCTGATGGTGGCGCCGGGGCGGTCGAGGTCGACGGTGACGGTGCTGTTCACGGGGTGCTCCAGGGTGGTGGCGGACGGGTCGGCGGCGGTGCCGGCGGTGTCGAGGACGCCGGGGTCGGCGGCGGTGCTCACGCGGTCTCGCGGACGAGCCGCAGGACGATCGCGCGGTCGGCGTGGAAGGTCGGCAGGTCCAGGCCCGCCTCGCCCAGCAGGCTCCCCGAGTAGGCGGGGGCCGGGGCGTCGGAGTCCAGCGGCACCGTCGACTCCAGCCAGTGCGGGCTCTGCCAGGGCGGGCCGAGCGAACCGGGGCGCGCGGTCTCGATCCGGTAGCGCGCCCGCGGATCCAGGCCCGGGAGGCGGACGCGGCGGCGCGAGTCCGCGGTCAGCGCGGGAGTGACCAGCGTGTACAGCGCCTCCGAGCCGTCCGGCGCGACGACGCCGCGCAGCGACGGCGCGTCGGGGTCGGAGTCGTCGCCCCCGACGACCCGGCCGGTCGCGATCAGGCCGCGGTGCTCGCGGTACGCCGCGATCCAGCCCGCCAGCACGGGCTCCTCCTCCGCGTCCAGCTCGCGGAGGTCCCACTCGATCCCGAAGTGGCCGAGGAAGGCGATCGCGCAGCGGGTGTGCAGGTCGCTGGTGCGACCGGTGACGGAGTTGACCGGCGAGGCGACGTGCGATCCGAGCATCTCCGGCGGCACGAGCAGCCCGGTCCAGCGCAGCATCCGCGAGCGGTCCAGCGGGTCCTGGTTGTCGGAGGTGTGCACGCGGTCGGTGCGCTCGAGGATCCCCAGGTCGACCCGGCCGCCGCCGGAGGCGCAGCTCTCGATCTCGAGCTCCGGGTGCCGGGCGCGCAGCTCGTCGATCAGCCGGTACAGCGCGAGCGTCTGCTCGTGCACCGCGGCCGTCCCGGTGGCGGGGTGGCCCGCGTCGATCAGGTCGCGGTTGTGGTCCCACTTGAGGTACGCGATGCCGAGGTCGGCGACCAGGCCGTCGAGCACGCCGAGGATGTGCGCGAACGCGTCGGGATTCGTCAGGTCGAGCACCTGCTGGAAGCGGAACCGCGGCGGCAGCTCCTCGCGGGCCCGCAGGATCCAGTCGGGGTGCGCGCGGGCGAGGTCGGAGTCCTCGTTGATCATCTCGGGCTCGACCCAGAGGCCGAACTCCATGCCCAGGCCGCGGACGTGCTCGGCGAGGGGGAGGAGGCCGTCGGGCCAGGCGACGTGGTCGGGCGTCCAGTCGCCGAGGCCGGCGCGGTCGTCGCTGCGGCCGAGGAACCAGCCGTCGTCGAGCACGTAGCGCTCGACCCCGAGGGCGGCGGCGCGGTCGGCCAGCTCGGCGAGGACGGCGAGGTCCTGGTCGAAGTAGACCGCCTCCCAGACGTTGAGCGTCACCGGGCGCAGCCGGCGCGAGGAGCGGGAGACCCCGCGGAGGTGGGCGTGGAAGCGGGCGGCCGCGGCGTCGAGGCCGTGGCCGAAGCTGCCGGAGATCCAGGGGGAGGAGTAGCTCTCGCCGCTCGCGAGGCGCACCTCGCCGGGCAGGAGCAGCTCGCCGCCGCGGAAGGCGAGCCAGCCGTCGCCGCGCTCCACCGCGTGCTCGTGGTTGCCGCCGATGCCGACGTGGCAGAGCCAGACCCGCCCGTCGGCGGAGTCGAAGCCGGGGGTGCCGACCGCGACGACCGTCGTCGCGTCCAGGCCGGTGCGGCCGCGCCGCGAGGAGCGGGAGTGGGTGCCGGTGACGACGGGGTGGCGCTGGGGGATCTTCTCGGTGCCCCAGCGGCCGGAGAAGTCCAGGATCTCGCGGGCCTCGGTCGGGATCCGGAGGGCGGGGTCGACGCCGATCACCTCGAGGTGCCCGGCGCCGTCGTTGCGGACCGAGACGCGGGTCCTGAGCAGTCCGGCAGGAGAGAGAACGATCTCTACGACGACCCCGATCCGGGCCTGCGCGGCGTGCGCCTCGACGGTCACAGCGGCGCTGCCGGCCTGCGCGACCGCGCCCTCCGCGAGGGCCTCCCCGTCCACCGAGACGGTGTCCACGGTCAGTCTCGGCGACCAGCCGGCGCCCTCCCGGTGCACCCGGAGACCCGGCAGGCCGGCCCAGCCGAAGGTGTGCTCGGGCAGGATTCCGGGCTCGTAGGGGACGTCGGAGGAGCCCTCGATCCCCGTCCGCACGGGAGTTCTTGCGAAAACTGCGAGATCGTCGTCGCTCGCGTCGAGTCGCGGACCCCAGTGCAGCAGCACGGGCAGGTCGCCTCCCGACTGAGTGAGGAGGGCGGACACGTCATCGGCGACGAGATGGATCACTCTCGGGGATTGCATGTCCCCATTCCTATCGTCGATCCTGGTCTGAGTACAGCGAGAGATCGATCTCGACCCTCGGTCGGATGGACCACCGCGCGGATCGACCCGCGCCGATCGACCACCGCTCGCACCGCTCATCCCCACCACCCACCGCCTCGACGAGGAGCGCCCATGCCGCTGACCCACCCGGCCCCGCACGAGACCCGCCTGGAGCGCGGGGTGCTCGACGCGCGGCGGCGGCTCAACCGCGACTACCTCCTCTCGCTCACCGATGAGGGGCTGCTGCAGAACTTCCTGATCGAGGCCGGGATCGGCGACCAGGGCTGGCACCTGCACCCCTCGCAGGACTCGCGCGAGGCCCGCGGCCTCGACCGGCACTGGGGCTGGGAGACGCCGGGCTCGCAGCTGCGCGGGCACTTCCTCGGCCACTGGCTCTCCGCCGCGGCCCGCGAGGTCGCGGTCACCGGCGACCCGCTGCTGCGCGTCCGGATCGACTCCGTGCTCGACGGACTCGAGCGCTGCCAGGAGGAGAACGGCGGCGGCTGGATCTGGGCGATCCCGCGCGGCTACCTCGACCGCCTCGCGACCGGCCGCCCCGTCTGGGCGCCGCAGTACGCGATGCACAAGCTGCTGATGGGCCTCGTCGACCTGCACCTCGACCTCGGCGACGAGCGGGCGCTGCGGATGGCGCGGGCCGCCACGGTCCCGCTGCTGGAGTGGGTCCGCGGATTCGACGACGCCGAGTTCCAGGAGATCCTCGAGGTCGAGACCGGCGGCATGCTCGAGGTCTGGGCCGACCTCCTCGCGATCACCGGCGACCCCGTCTACACCGAGCTGCTCGGCCGCTACGACCGCCGCTCCCTCTTCGAGGGCCTGCTCGAGGGCCGCGACGTGCTGACCAACATGCACGCCAACACCACGATCCCCGAGGTCCTCGGCGCCGCCCGCGCCTACGAGGTCACCGGCGACGAGCGCTGGCGGAGGATCGTCGAGGCCTACTGGGAGCAGGCGGTCACCCTCCGCGGCACCTTCTGCACGGGCGGTCAGACCTCCGGCGAGATCTGGACGCCGCCCTTCGCGTTCGCCGCTCGCCGCGGCGAGAAGACGCAGGAGCACTGCGTCGTCTACAACATGATCCGGCTGGCCGACGTGCTGCTGCGCTGGACCGGCGACCTCGCCTACGCCGACTACATCGAGCGGAACCTCTGGAACGGCCTCCTCGCCCAGCAGAACCCGCGGACCGGGATGGTCGCCTACTTCCTGCCGCTCGAGGGCGGCGCGCGCAAGGACTGGGGCAGCCCGACCGAGGACTTCTGGTGCTGCCACGGCACGCTGGTGCAGGCGCACACGCGCCACTCCGGGCTCGTCTTCTACCGCGGCGGCGACGCCGAGCTGACGATCGCGCAGCACGTCGACGCGAGCCTGCGCCTGCCGACCGCCGCCGGCGACGCGGCGGTGCGGGTCGAGGTGCTCGACACCGCCGGCTACGTCGGCCCGGACGCCAACGCGGGTGCCGCGGGCGACGTGCACCGCCCCACCGCCTCGCGGATCCGGGTCGAGATCGTCTCGGAGGAGGGGGTCGCGCTGCACGTGCGGCTGCGGGTGCCGGAGTGGACCGTCGGCGAGCCGGGGGTCGCGGGCGACGCCGAGCGCGTCCGGGCGGGCGACGGCGCGCTCCTGATCGAGCACCCCGGCGGCCGCACGAGCGTCGACCTCGCCTTCGGCACCGAGATCCGCGCCGTGCCGATCCCGGACGAGCCGGGCACGGTCGCCTTCGTCGAGGGCCCGATCGTGCTGGCCGGCCTCGTCGACCGCGAGATCGCGCTGCGGGGGCGCCTCGAGGACGCCCCCGCCCTGCTCGCCCCCGACAACGAGCGGCAGTGGACCCAGTGGCTGCGCGGATACCGCGCCGTCGGCCAGCCCGCCGCCGTCCGCTTCCGGCCTCTGCACGAGGTCGTCGACGAACCCTTCTCGCTCTACTTCCTGGTCTCGGCCGGGAGCTGATGGACAGGATCCCCTCCGTGACCTGCGCTCCGCGCTCATGACCGCCTCCACCGCCTCCCCCGCCGTCCAAGCGATGCCCCGCGGCCGCCTCCTGCTGCCGATCTTCGCGATGCTCGTCGGCTTCGGGCCGCTCACCATCGACCTGGTGCTGCCGTTCCTGCCGACGCTGCAGGACGATCTCGGCGTCTCGGTGGCGACCGCCCAGCTGGTCGTCACCGGCGCCACCTTCGGCTTCGCGGCCGGCCAGCTCATCTCCGGACCGCTCAGCGACGCGGTCGGCCGCAAGTGGCCGCTCGGCGTCTCGGCGGCGCTGCACATCGCGGCGAGCCTCGTCGCGGCGATGACCTCCGACACCGCCGTGCTGCTCTCGGCTCGCTTCGTCCAGGGCGCCGCCTGCACCGCCGCGGGTGTCGTCGTCACCGCCATCGTCCGCGACCTCTACAGCGGCAAGCGGCTCGTCACGATGCTCGCGAACCTCGCCGTGATCGTCTCGGTCTTCCCGATCCTGGTGCCCTCCGTCGGCGCGCAGCTGACCAAGGTGATCGACTGGCGCGGCTCCTTCCTCGCGGTCGCCGCCTGGGGAGCGCTCGCGACCGTGATCGCGCTCCTGGTGCTGCCCGAGACGCTGCCCCGCGAGCGGCGGCACCAGGGCGGGCTCGGCCCGTCGCTGCGCAACTCCTTCGGGATGCTCCGGCGGCCGCGCGTGCTGGCGCTCGCCGCCGCCTCGGCCGCGGGCTGGTCGGTCGGCTTCGCGTATCTCGCGACCGCTCCCTTCCTCTACACGAACGTCTACGCGGTCGGGCCCGACCTGTACGGGCTGCTGTTCCTGGTCACCTCGCTCGTGACGATCGCGGTCGGGCAGACGACGGGACGGGTGATCGTGCCGCGGTTCGGACCCCGGTTCGCGATGTTCGCCTCGGCGATCGTCACGGCGCTCGGCGCCGTCGTGGTCGCGGTGCTCGCGCTCACCGGCACGCAGCCGCTGCTCGTCGTCGTCGGCGCTCTGACGTTCGCGCTGGCCGGCCGCTCGCTCGGCTTCGCCCCGGTGCAGTACCTCTCGCTGCAGGGCCCGTCGAGCGAGGCGGGCAGCGTCACGGCGATCCTCGGCACGGTCAGCTTCACAGCGGCCGGACTGGTGATGCCGGTGATGGGCGCGTGGGCCGAGATCTCGCTGATCCCGTTCGCGATCCTGCTGCTGCTCGCGGGGCTGGTCGAGGGCGGCGTCGCACTGCTGTTCCGGCCGGGCTCGCGGCGCTTCGATCCGGGGGCGCAGCGGCTCGAGGACGAGCCGGCCGGGGCCGCCCGACCGGCCGGCCCCCGCGCGCACGACGAGAAGAGCTGAGATGACCCTCCGGGAAGAGACCACCGTGGAACTGCGCTCCGGCGACTACACCCTCCGCGTCGAGGCGGGCGGCCTCGAGGTGCTCGCGGGCGAGCGCGTCCTCTACGCGAACGACCGGCCGCTGCGCGTCACGGTCAAGACCGTCGCCGCGATCAGCGAGTACTCCGGCGCGCCCTACGATGACGTCTCGCTGTCGGAGGGGGCGATCACCGCGAGCGGGACGATCACCGTCCGCTCCGGGTCGGCCTTCGCCGTCACCGACGTCTGGCGCGTCGCGGGCGACGGCTTCTCCGTGCACCGCGACGTCGAGGTGCTGGCGGCCGGCGGTGACCTCGGCTTCTCCACCGCCGTCTCGCTCGGGCTGACCGGGTCCGACGACCTCCGCGACTACGAGTGCTTCGCCCCCGGCGCCTGGTACCGCGACAACGCCTTCGGGCCCGCGGACGCGATGGGCCGCGACCCCGGCAGCGAGTACTTCTGGCGCACCGAGACGCACTACGCGCTGCCGCTGTTCGCCGCGCAGAGCCTCGCGACCGGCGAGACCGTGGCGCTCTCGCGCTGGGCGGCCGACGCGACGCTGCCGCGCCTGGACGTGGTCCGCTCGGAGAACTTCACCGACCCTGAGTGCACCGTCGGCTCGATCGGCCTGAGCCGCCCGCAGGGCACGACGCTGAACTACCTCTACTACGGCTTCGGCGTGCGGACCCCGCTCGACGTGCCGCCCGCGGGCCTGTCGATCGACTACGTCCACCCGGGCGCCGACGGCGAGCGCCCGATCGACAACCCCTACTCCGGCCTCGACTACGACGCCGCCCCGAAGGCCCTGCAGCGGGTGAACCACCCGGTCGAGGTCGGCTTCCGCCAGCGCTACGCCGTCGCGGTCGACCTCGGCCGGTACGACGACTTCGCGACGATGATGCGCGCCACCTGGCGCAGCACCTACGCCCGGCTCCGCGACGACCTGTTCGAGGTCGACAACGAGCGGCACTTCCACCACGGCATGGCGATCCTCCAGCGCCTCACCCGCCGCTACGGCGACTCCTGGGGCCTGCCGTTCGCCTGCCAGCTGCCGGACCTCGACGTCTCGAGCGTCTCCTTCCAGTTCGGCTTCGTCGGGCAGCAGCCGGGCATCGGCTACCAGCTGCTGCGCTACGGCGACCGCGAGGGCGTGCCGGAGGCGTTCGAGCAGGGCGTCGGCATCGTCGACTTCTGGGCGCGGACCGCGCTGCCCGAGTCGGGCCCGCCGCGGATGTGCTTCAACCCCTCGCTCGGCGGCTTCGAGCCGTACCCGCACTACCTGCGGATGCTCGCCGACGGCGTCGAGGCGATCCTCGACGCCTACCTGCACCTGCGGGACCTCGGCGACGAGCGCCCGCTCTGGCTCGAGTTCTGCCGGCGGACCGCCGACTGGCTGCTCGAGGTGCAGGACGCCGACGGCAGCTTCCACCGCGCCTACAACGCCGACGGCTCGGTGCGGATGGACTCGCGCTCGAACACCCCGAGCGTGATCCGCTTCCTCGTGCAGCTGCACCTCGTGACGGGGGAGGGGCGCTACCGCGCGTCCGCCGTGCGCGCCGGCGAGTGGTCGTTCGCGAACATCCACCGCACGCTGGAGTACCGCGGCGGCACCTGCGACAACGCCGACATCCAGGACAAGGAGGCGGGCATCTACGGACTGTTCGGCTTCCTCGCGCTGTACGACCTGACGGAGGAGCCGCGCTGGCTGGAGGGCGCCGTCCGCGCCGCCGACTACACGGAGACCTGGACCTACGCGTGGACCTTCCCGGTCCGCGCGCCCTGGGCGCATCCCTTCAACCGGTACTCGATCAGCGGACAGAGCATCATCACCCTCGGCGGCGGCGCCGACGTCTACATGGCGGCCTGCTCGTACAGCTACTACCGACTGCACCTGATCACGGGCGACGAGCACTACCTCGATTTCGCCGAGTTCCTGCACCGCAACACCCGCCAGTCGACCGACGTCGACGGCAGCATCGGCTACGCGATGCCCGGCCTCGGCCACGAGAGCGGCGACTTCGCGACCCAGACCCTGCGCAGCCACCACCACTGGCTGCCCTGGTGCACCTTCGTCGAGGTCGACCCGGCCTCGCGCCTGCGCGACACCTTCGGCGTCTACGAGATCGCCGACGCGCAGCGCCTGCCCGCCGCCGAGCGGGCGGCCCGCAACCGCGTCTACGACCGCTACGGGCACTCGCGGAGCTGACCCGACCCACCGCATCCGGCGCGCGTCTCGTTCTCCCGTCGACGCGGCCAGACGGCGGGTCCGGCGGCCAGCGGGGACGACACCCGTTGCGCTGCTCCGCCTCCGTCGGCGGACCGGAGCTCGTTCCGCGTGCCGCAGCCGGACCCTCCGCAGCGCCCTCAGCCGCGCCACTCCACGTCGACGCGCACCGCCTCCGCACCGAGCTCCAGCCCGCCCGACACCTCGCGCCCGTCGACGCGCAGCACCGCGTCGCGCAGCGTGCGCACCCGCGTCCCGCCCGCCGGTGCCAGCCACTCCGCGCTCGGCACCCGCCGCACCCGCAGCGTCGCCCGCCCCGGCGACCACTCCAGCCGGTCCACGACCACCCCGCCGCGCGCGCGCAGCCCCGTCACGGCACCCCGCGCCCACGCGGACGGCAGTGCCGGCAGCACCGTCAGCGTCTCGTCATCCGATCCCAGCAGCATCGCCGCCACGAGCCCCGGCAGTCCGCCGCTGGCGTCGAGGTTGAAGATCCGCCCCGCGTCGTGCCGGGTCGTCAGCGTCGGTGACCAGTGCTCGACCGCGAGCCACTCCGCGCAGGTCAGCGCCGCCTCCCCGTCACCCAGCGCCGCCGCCGCGACGCCCACCTGCACCAGCCCGAACGCCATCTCCATCCGCCCGGGAGGAGCGGTCGGCGCCTCGGCCCGCCACGCGATCTTCGCCGCCACCGTCGCCGCCGCGGCGGCCCGAAGCCGCACCGCGGAGGCGCCGGGGCCCTCGAAGGCAGCGTCGCCCGCGTACCAGAGCGGGTACAGCTGCGACGCGTGCCGGTGCGCGATCTCCTCCGCGAACCGCGGGTCGATCCACTCCGCCAGCGTGCCGTCCTCGGCGACCCGGTACTCTGGCAGCTCCGCGACCACCCGCGCCCAGCGCTCGTCGAGCGAGTCGTCGCCGCGGGCCCGGCCGAGCAGCGCCGTCGCCCGCGCGGCGTCCCGCAGCACGGCGACGTCGATCGTCGCATCGACCGCTATCGGCGAGCGCGCACCACCCGGTGTGTTCTCGGGGGAGTAGGAGGGGACGATCCGGCGCACCCCGTCGACCACGGTCGTCCCGGTCTCGGCGAAGCGCAGCACGCCCTCGGCCAGCTCCCACAGCCGGTCGTCGACGATGCCGCGGTCTCCCGTGGCCGCGACGGCGTCGGCGGCCAGGCGCAGCACCCAGCCGCCGCAGCCCGTCCAGAAGAGGTGCGGGTAGCTCGCCGCGAAGTGGTCGGCGCGGCCGTGGGTCGACATCCGCGACGGCAGGAGCATCCCCTCCGCCCCGTAGACGAGGCGCGCGTTCTCGCGGTAGTCGTCGAGGTGCGGCAGCACCAGCTCCAGGATCGACAGCGCCAGCTCGGGCGTGCCGGTCGGGATCATCCCCGCCATCGCGCCGTTCTGCACGTTGCCGTTCAGCGTGTAGTCGGCGGACCAGGCCGGCCGCCAGGTGCCCTGCCAGACGCCCTGCAGCGTCGGCGGCAGCTCGCCGGTCGACGCGACGATGTTCGCGCGGCCGCTGAGGTACGCCAGCTCGACGACGCGGCGGCGCGCACCCTCGTCGCCGGCACGCGCCTCCTCCCAGAGGTCCTCGGTGAGCACCGCGGAGGAGGCGCCGGCGAGATCGAGGGAGGAGGCGCCAACCAGCCGGCCGTGCCCGTGGCGCTGGGCCTCGCGCAGCTCCGCCCACGAGGCGT
This sequence comes from Rathayibacter sp. AY1D5, assembly GCF_002932515.1. Taxonomy (NCBI): domain Bacteria; kingdom Bacillati; phylum Actinomycetota; class Actinomycetes; order Micrococcales; family Microbacteriaceae; genus Rathayibacter; species Rathayibacter sp. AY1D5. Next base: position 22,504 of record NZ_PSVU01000039.1, on the reverse strand, counting down.
CGTCGCCCGTCGACTCGCCGCCCGCACGCTCCCGGCTCGCCGGCTCGTCGCCCGCCAGCGACAGATCGACGCGGAGGAGCGCGCCCGCCCCGGCCGCGACCGGCACCGTCGAGCGGGTCACGACGCCCTCCACGTCCCACGGCGCCCCGGTCGCCGCGGTGACCGTCGCGCGGATCCGCTCGCCCCCGGTCTCGGCGCTCCCGGTCCCGGCGACGGCCAGCAGCCGCCCGACCGCACCGCCCTCGACCGTCGCCTCGACCACGGCCGACGCGTCCGGCACGCCCGTGTCGAAGGAGGTCGCGTCCCCGGCGCCCAGCCCGAGCTCGACCGTGCTCTCGCCGTCGCGCTCCGACTCCACCCGCAGCCGGACGCTCTCGCCCCCGTGCGGAGCGATCAGCCGCACCGCGTGCCGCCCGCCGTCGAGGTCGGTCCACTCGACCGCGACCTCGCCCAGCAGCGGGTCGAGCAGGCGCCGGCTCGACGCGACCCCGCCGGCCGTGCGGATCGACAGCGTCGCGCACAGCCCGAGCGGATCGGTCCAGATCAGGCCGCCGTCGTAGCCGCTCGCCCGCGCCCCGCGCTCGAGCAGGTCGCTCGCCGCGTCGGCGTCCCCGGCCAGCAGGGCACTCCGCAGCTCGTCCCGCACCGGGGCGAGGTCCGGGGCGGCGGGCCGCGCGTTGACGGGGAGGAAGTAGCGCTCGTGCGCCAGCGAGACGGTGAGCGCGTCGGCCGGGCCGTGCACCACGGCGCCGACGCGGCCGCTGCCGACGATCAGGCCCTCCTCCCAGGTCGGGGCCGCAGTGGCGGTGACGAGGGTGGGCGTGCGCGACAGTGCGCCGGCGATCGGGGCGATGATCGGTTCCTTTCGGGCTCGCGGGAGTGCCTGATATGTTGCGTGAACCCTCAAATTACCTCTCCCGGTGCGACGGCGCGCGGGAGTCGAGAGTTAGGAATCCGCGATGACGCGACCGATCACCCTCTTCACCGGCCAGTGGGCGGACCTCCCCTTCGAGGAGGTGGCGCGCCTCGCGGGGGAGTGGGGCTACGACGGCCTCGAGATCGCCTGCTGGGGCGACCACATCGACGTGGCGCGCTGGGACGACGCGGAGTACGTGCAGAGCCGGAAGGACATCCTCGAGCGCAACGGCCTCCAGGTCTTCGCGATCTCGAACCACCTCACCGGCCAGGCGGTCTGCGACGACCCGATCGACGAGCGCCACCGCGACATCCTCAGCGACCGCGTCTGGGGCGACGGCGACCCCGAGGGCGTCCGGCAGCGCGCCGCCCAGGACCTCAAGGACACCGCCCGCTTCGCCGCCGCGCTCGGCGTGACGCAGGTCAACGGCTTCTCCGGCTCGTCGATCTGGAAGGGCGTGGCCATGTTCCCGCCCGCCTCCGACGAGTGGATCGCCGCCGGCTACCAGGACTTCGCCGACCGCTGGAACCCGATCCTCGACGTCTTCGAGGAGGTCGGCGTCCGCTACGCGCTCGAGGTGCACCCGAGCGAGATCGCCTACGACTACTGGACCGCCAAGCGCACCCTCGAGGCGATCGGCCACCGCGCCTCGTTCGGCTTCAACTTCGACCCGTCGCACTTCGTCTGGCAGCAGCTCGACAGCGTCGCGTTCGTGCTCGACTTCGCCGACCACATCTTCCACGTTCACGTGAAGGAGTCGGTCACCAACCTCGACGGCCGCAACGGCGTCCTCGGCTCGCACCTGCCGTGGGTGAACCCGCGCCGCGGGTGGACCTTCGTCTCGACCGGGCACGGCGCCGTCCCGTGGGAGCCGGTGTTCCGCGCGCTCAACGCGATCGGCTACACCGGCCCGACCAGCGTCGAGTGGGAGGACGCCGGCATGGACCGCCTCGACGGCGCCCCCGAGGCCCTGGCCTTCGTGCGGAAGCTCAACGCGATCACGCCGCCGGCCGACGCCTTCGACGCGGCGTTCTCGACCTCGCGCGACTGACCGCCCGCCGCACGCCTGCATCCCGGAGGCCGGAAGGACCGACTGCCCGCGAGGGCCGTCCGGGCCTCCGGCCTCCGTCGTGCTGCGAGCGCGTCCGCAACCGGGGCCGGGACGCTGCAGCGGGCGCCGAACGGGCCGGAGCGGGCGATCCGCCCTCGATCGCGGACGTGATCCAGGTCGGTCTCGGCGGCGGGCCCCCCGCCCCGACCCGGCGGCTCGCCGGGAACGACGGAACGGCCGGCCCCCCGCAGGGAGCCGGCCGTCCGGCCTCACAGGATCTACAGGCCCTGGGACAGGCGGTAGTACGCCGCGTTCGAGCGGATGTCGGACTCGAAGCCGCGGAGGGTGGTCGACTCGTCGATCACCAGGAGCTCGACGCCGGCGATGCGGGCGAAGTCCTCCCACGCCTCCAGGCCGATCTGCGTCGTCATCACCGTGTGGTGCGCGGCACCGGCGGTGATCCAGGCGGCGGCGCTGGTGCCGAAGTCGGGGGCCGGCTGCCAGACGGCGCGGCCGACCGGCAGGTGCGGCAGCGTCTGCGGCGGCTCGACGTTCTGGACCTTGTTCGCGACCAGGCGGAAGCGCTCGCGGACGTCGCTCAGGGCGACCACCACGGCGGGGCCGGCGTCGGCGGTGAAGACCAGGCGCACCGGGTCCTCGCGGCCGCCGATGCCCAGCGGGTGGATCTCGAGCGAGGCGCGCTTCGACGACAGGGACGGCGACACCTCGAGCATGTGCGCGCCGAGGATGAGCTCCTCGCCGGGCGTCATGTCGTAGGTGTAGTCCTCCATCAGGCTGGTGCCGCCGGGGAGGCCGGCGCCCATGACGGCGGCGATGCGGATGAGGACGGCCGTCTTCCAGTCGCCCTCGCCGCCGAAGCCGTAGCCGTCGGCCATGAGGCGCTGCACGGCGAGTCCGGGGAGCTGGCGGAGCCCGCCGAGGTCCTCGAAGCTGTCGGTGAACGCCTCGAAGCCGCCCTCCTCCAGGAACGAGCGCAGGCCGATCTCGACCGCGGCGCCGTAGCGGAGCGACTCGTGGCGCTCGCCGCCGGGGAGCAGCTCGGGGACCACGTCGTAGCTCTCGACGTACTCCGCGACGAGGGCGTCGATCTGCTCGGAGGTGGCGGCGTCGACGCGCTCGACGAGCTCGTTCACTCCCCAGGTGTTGACGCTGACGCCGAGGCGGATCTCGGCCTCGGTCTTGTCGCCCTCGGTGACGGCGACGTTGCGCATGTTGTCGCCGAAGCGGGCGACCTTCATGCTCTGCGAGGCGGACCAGCCGGCGGCCGCGCGCGACCAGGTGCCGATGGCCTCGGTGACGCGGGCGTCGCTCGCGTGGCCGACGACCGTCTTCCGAGGCACGCTCATCCGGCTGAGGATGTAGCCGTGCTCGCGGTCGCCGTGCGCGGCCTGGTTGAGGTTCATGAAGTCGAAGTCGATGTCCTGCCACGGCAGGGCGACGTTCGCCTGGGTGTGGAAGTGCAGCAGCGGCTTGGCGAGCGCGTCGAACCCGTGGATCCACATCTTCGAGGGGCTGAAGGTGTGCATCCAGGTGATGACGCCCACGACGGAGTCGTCGGAGTTCGCCTCGATCATGGTGCGGCGGATGGCGTCGGAGCTCTTCAGCACCGGCTTCCACTCGACGGTCACGGGGATCGCGCTCGCCTCGTTGAGCTGCGCGACGACGGCCTGCGACTGCTCGGCGACCTGGCGGAGGGTGTCCTCGCCGTAGAGGTCCTGGCTGCCGGTCAGGAACCAGACGGTGCGGGTGGCGAGGTCGGGGATGATGCTCTGGTACACGCTCATGCGATGGCTCCGGTGGGGTTCTGTCCGTAGACGTTCTGGTAGCGGTCGAACAGGGCGTCGATCGACTCCTGCGGGATGGGGACGAGCTCGCCGCCCTGGCGCGCGAGGTGCACGGTGCGGGCGACGTCCTCGGCCATGACGGCCGCCTTGACGGCGTCCTTCGCGTCCTTGCCGATGGTGAAGACGCCGTGGTTCTGCATCAGGACCGCGCGCGAGCGGTGCCCGCTGAGGGTCGCGACGATGCCGCGGCCGATGGAGTCGTCGCCGATGATCGCGAACGGGCCGATGGGGATCTCCCCGCCGAACTCGTCGGCCATCGCGGTGATGACGCAGGGGATCGACTCGGCGCGGGCCGCCCACGCGGTCGCGTAGGTGGAGTGCGTGTGCACGACTCCGCCGACCTCGGGCATCTCGCGGTACACGTAGGCGTGCGCCGCGGTGTCGCTGGAGGGGCTGCGGTCGCTGCCGGGGGTGCCGGGGACGACGTTCCCGTCGAGGTCGCAGAGGATCATGTTCTCGGGCGCGAGGTCGTCGTAGGAGACGCCGCTGGGCTTGATCACGAAGAGGTCGGCACCGGGCACGCGGCCCGAGATGTTGCCGCCGGTCCAGATGACGAGGCCGTAGCGGACGAGCTCGGAGTGCAGCCGCGCGACGTCCTCGCGGACGCGGGCGATCGCCTCCTCGACGGCGGGGGTCTGGGTGGTCATGCGGTGGCTCCCTGGTTCTGCGGGTCGGTGAGGGTCTCGACGGCGGTCTGCTCGACGGCGAGGCCGGCGCGGTAGCGCTCGAGGTAGGCGGAGAAGCCGGCGACGTCGTCCGCGTCGGGGGCGACGGTCTCGAAGCCGGAGTCGCCGAAGACCTGATCGGTGAGGTACGCGTCGAGCGCGACGCCGCTCTGCAGGCGGTAGGCGGCGAGCACCGCCATGCCCCACGGGCCGCCCTCGGAGGCGGTCGCGGCGACCGAGACGGGGGCGTCGAGCGCGCCGGCGAGGAAGCGCTGGGCGACCCCGGCGGTGCGGAACATGCCTCCGTGCGCGAACATCTCGTCGATCCGGACGCCCTCGCCCGCGAGGACGCGCATGCCCAGCGCCAGGGTGCCGAACACGCCGTAGAGCTGCGCGCGCATGAAGTTGGCGAGCGTGAGGCGCGAGTCGGGGGTGCGCACGACGAGCGGGCGGCCCTCGACCAGCCCGGCGATCGGCTCGCCCGCGAGGTGGTTGTAGGCGAGCAGTCCGCCCGCGTCCGCCTCGCCCTCGAGCGCCTCGGCGAAGAGGGTGCCGTAGACGGCGTCGCTATCGGAGGGTCCGCCGGATGCGGCGGCGAACCGCGAGAACAGGCCGACCCAGCCGGCGAGCTCGCTGGCTCCGTTGTTGCAGTGGACCATCGCGACGAGGTCGCCGGCGGGGGTCGCGACGAGGTCGAGCTCGTGGTGGACGCTCTCCAAGGGGCCCTCGAGGACGACCATGGCGAAGATGCTGGTGCCGGCGCTGACGTTGCCGGTGCGCGGGGCGACGGAGTTGGTCGCCACCATGCCGGTGCCGGCGTCGCCCTCGGGCGGGCAGGCCGGGGCGCCGGGCCGGAGGGAGCCGGTGGGGTCGAGCAGGAGCGCGCCCTCGGCGGTGAGCGAGCCGGCGTCGGCGCCCGCGGGGAGCACGGCGGGCAGCAGCTCGCGCAGCGGCTTCACGGCGCCGGCCGCGCGCGCGTCGTAGAGGTCGACGACGCGCTGGTCGTAGTCGCGGGTCGCCGGGTCGGTCGGGACCATCCCGGAGGCGTCGCCGACTCCGAGGACCTTCTCGCCGGTGAGGCGCCAGTGCACGTAGCCGGCGAGGGTGGTGAGGAAGTCGATCCGCTCGACGTGCGGCTCGGAGTCGAGGACCGCCTGGTGCAGGTGCGCGAGCGACCAGCGCAGCGGGATGTTGGCGCCGAACAGCTCGGTGAGCTCGGCCGACGCGGGGCCGGTGCTGGTGTTGCGCCAGGTGCGGAAGGGGACGAGCAGCCCGCCGTCCGCATCGAAGGGGAGGTAGCCGTGCATCATCGCCGAGACGCCGAGCGCCCCGACGGAGGAGAGCTGCACGCCGTGGCGCGACGAGGCGTCGGCGACGAGGTCCGCGTAGGCGGCCTGGAGGCCCGCGTGGACGGCGTCGAGGGAGTAGGTCCAGCGGCGGTCGACGAACTGGTTCTCCCACTCGTGGCTGCCGACGGCGAGGACCACGGACGGGTCGGCCGCGTCGACCAGGCACGCCTTGATCCGGGTGGAGCCGAGCTCGATGCCGAGGGCGGTGGCGCCGCTCGTGATCACGTCGGCGGGGGTGGGCCTGCGCTGGTCCATCATGCTCCTCGCTCGGGCGATGTGACCGTTCACAAAGCCCCGGGTCAGCGTAGGCGAAACGGCTCGGGGTCGGCAAGCGAGGGGCCGCCCGACGGGGTCCGACTGCTCCTCCGCCGCCGCAAGCCCCTTCCGCCGGGGCCGCCCGCTTGGTCGCATGAGGCATGCGTGAGATCAGACTCGTCAGACTCGTCACCCGCCTCGAGAACGCCTCCGCCCTCGATCCGCTCGTCGGCCGGGTGAAGCGGGCCGTGAACGCGGTGGTCCGGCCGCAGCCGGTGCGGGACGTGCTGCACGGCGTCCCCGTCGGCCACCCCGTCCATCCGCTGCTCGTCCTCGTGCCCACCGGCGCCTGGGTGTCGGCGGCGGTGCTCGACCTGCTGCCGGGGAACCAGCGGGCGGCGCGGACCCTCGTCGGCGTCGGCGTGATCAGCGTCCTGCCGACCGCCGCCTCCGGCTTCAGCGACTGGTCGGAGCTGCACGAGCAGCAGACCCGCGTCGGGCTGGTGCACTCGGCGGCCAACGTGGTCGCGACGGGCCTCTACGCCGCGTCGTGGGTGCAGCGCCGCCGTGGGCGCACCACGAGCGGGAAGGTGCTCGGGATGCTCGGGCTCGCCGTCGTGTCAGGCGGCGGCTACCTGGGCGGCCACCTCAGCTACCGCCAGGCGGCGGGGGCGAACCACGCGGAGGACGTGCCGCACCGCTTCCCCTCCGGCTGGCAGGAGCTCGGCGCCCTGGCGGACCTGCCGGAGCGCACGCCGGTGAGGAGGGAGGTCGCGGGCCTCCCCCTGCTCGCCTTCCGGCGGGGCGAGCGGATCGACGTGCTCTCGAACGTCTGCAGCCACCTCTCGGGCCCGCTCGACGAGGGCGAGGTCTCTGCGGACGGCTCGGGGGAGGCGTGCGTCGCCTGCCCGTGGCACGGCAGCGCCTTCTCGCTCGAGACCGGCGAGGTGCTGCGGGGGCCGGCCACCTCGCCGCAGCCGCGGTTCGAGACGCGGGTGCGCGAGGGGCGCGTGGAGGTGCTGCTGCCGCACGCGGGGTGAGGCGGGGGCCGGTGCTTCTCAGGCCTGAGCCGTCGACGCCCGCTCCACCAGCACTGGCGGCACCGGGCGGTCGACGGCGGGCTCCTCGCCGCGCAGCTCCGCGAGCACGACGCCGATCGTGCGGCGGCCGACCTCCGCGAAGTCCTGGCGGATGGTGGTCAGCGGCGGCTGGTAGTGCGCCGCCTCGGGCACGTCGTCGAAGCCGACGACGCTGAGGTCCTCGGGCACGCGCAGTCCCCGCTCGGTGCAGGCGTGCAGGAGTCCGAGGGCCATCTGGTCGTTGCCGGCGAACACCGCGGTCGGCAGAAGCGCGGCTCCGAGGAGGCGGAGGCCGGCGCGGTAGCCGGACTCGGCGCTCCAGTCGCCCTCCACGACGGCGACGGGGTCGAGGCCGGCCGCGCTCATCCCGGCGCCGAAGCCCTCGAGCCGCGCCTGCGCCTCCACCCAGTGCTGCGGACCGGCGAGGTGCGCGATGCGGGTGTGGCCGAGGCCGACGAGGTGCCAGGTGGCCAGTCGCGCTCCGGCCGCCTGGTCGACGAGGAGCAGGGAGTCGGCGCCGCGGTCCGTCGCGCCGAGCGTCACCGAGGGGACGCCGATCGCGAGGCTCTCGATCGCCTCCAGCGCGCGCTCCTGCGGGGCGAGGACCACGATCGCCTCCACCGACTCCCGCTGCAGGTGGGCGAGGCCGTCGGCCAGCGACTCCGCGTCCGGCGCCGCGTTCACGACCGGGACCCGGTAGCCCGCGTCGCGCGCCGCCTGCTCGATCGCGGCCATCGCGGTGGCGGTGCCGTAGAAGCTGTGGCTCTCGGCGGCGAGGATCCCGATCAGGCCGGAGCGGCTCGTCGCCAGGGCGCGGGCGGCGGCGCTGGGGCGGAAGCCGAGGTCCTCGATCGCGGCGAGCACGCGCTCCCGGGTGCGCGGCCGCAGCTGGGGGCTGTCGTTGAGCACCCGCGAGACCGTCTGGTACGACACTCCGGCCCGCACCGCGACGTCGCGGATGGTCGGCGCGCGGTCGAGGGGCATGGCCATACCGTAGCGGTGCGTGCGCCCCCGTCCCCTCCTGCGAGACGCCTCCCGGGAGCGGGTTCGTCGGCGGGTCGCGTACCGGAGTGGCGTCCCGCGGGCGCGGGTCAGGGGCCGCCGAGCCAGTGGTCGATGCGGTGGTGGTCGGGGGTGAAGCCGTGGTCGACGCCCCAAAGGACGGCCTGCGTGCGGCTGGTCGCGCCGATCTTTCCGTAGACGCTGCGGATGTAGGACTTCACCGTGTTGGGGCTGAGGTAGGTGAGCGCGGCGACGTCGGCGTTGCTCTTGCCCTGCGTGATGAGCGCGAGGATCTCCGACTCCCGGTCGGTGATGCCCTCGTGGCGGCCCGGCCAGTCGAGGCCCGGTGCGCTGCCCGCCCGCCGCGGAGGATCGCTGACGACGACCTCGCCCGCCGCCACTCGCTCGAGCGCGGCCACCAGCTCCCGCGCCGGCAGGGTCTTGGAGAGGTAGCCGTGGACGCCCTGCTCGAGGGCGTCCGTGATGAGCGTCGGCGCGAAGTTCCAGGTGTAGACGACCACGTGCTCGGCCCGCTCGTTGCGCACCAGCTCCGCGATCTCGTGGTGGTCCGACTCCGGCTGGGCGAACGAGTCGTAGAGGACGACGTCGATCCGATCGGAGAGGGAGGCGTTCGCGTCGATCTCGGCGACGACCACCCGGTCGCGGTAGTGGTCGAACATGTGCGCGAGGCCCGTGAGGACGACGTCGTAGTCGTCGACGAGCGCGACGGTGAGGGGCGCACGGCGGGTCATGGTCGGACGCTACCGCACGGCTCGTCGGGGCGAGCACACCCCCAGGGGTGTACCGCCGCCTCCTCCGGGGTGGTTGCGTAGCCATCGGTCCCGCAACCGCGGAACCGATCAGCGGGCCCCCGCCCGCACAACGGAAGGACGACCGCCATGCTCGGTCTCATCATCAGCCTCATCGTCGTCGGACTCATCGCAGGAGCGCTGGCCCGCCTCATCGTCCCCGGGAAGCAGAGCATCAGCATCGGCATGACCATCGTGCTCGGCATCGTCGGCTCGTTCGTCGGCGGCTTCCTCGGCTTCCTGATCTTCCAGCACGACCCGATGGACGGCTTCTTCCAGCCCGCCGGCATCATCGGCTCGATCATCGGAGCGATCATCGTCCTGCTCGTCTACACCCGCTTCGCCGGCCGCTCCGCCGCGCGACGCTGACCCGCAGCGCACGGCGACAGCGAGGTCGCTGCCGACCCGCCCTCCGCGGGCGTGCAGGCACCACGCTGACCGGCGGCCCCGGCCCGGCTCCCTCCACGGGCCGGGCCGTCGTGCTGTGCGCGGGGTGCCCGGGCGTCGTCCGCGGTCTCCGACGCTGCGTCCGCGGGTGCCGACGCTCCGTCCGCGGAGCCCGCGCCGCGTCCTCCGACCTCCGCGGATCAGCGGCGGAGTCCGTGGCTGTCGCGTCGGTGGCTGCCGAGGCCGTCGCCGCAGAGTCCGAAGCCGCGCAGTCCGTCGCCGCCCAGCCGCTGCGCACCGGGGTGCGCGATGCTCGGGCGATGCCGCTCGTCGTCCCCGATGCCCTCGTCCCGCTCGCGCTCCGGCTCGCCCGCGCGAACCGCACCTTCGTCAGCGCGGAGGGAGCCCGTCGCCGCATCCGGGAGCGCGCGCTCCGTCCCGCCTCTTTCAGACCGCCGCCTCGCCTCCGGCCCGGCGTGCGCGTCGACGTGGAGCAGGTCGGCTCCTGGCCGGTCTACACGATCCGCCCGCGGGTGATCCGCGGCGGCGTCGTCTACGTCCACGGCGGCGGCTGGGTGAACGAGATCGCGCCCCAGCACTGGTGGCTCGCCGCCCGCATCGCCGACGAGGCCTCCGTCGCGGTGACCCTCCCGATCTACCCGCTCGTGCCCTTCGGCACGGCGCTCGAGGCGCGCGACGGCGTCCGCGCCCTGGTGCTGCGGAGTCTGGAGCGGCACGGGGCGACCTGCCTCGCCGGCGACTCGGCGGGCGGCCAGATCGCCCTCTCGACCGCTCTCGCCCTGCGCGACGACGGGGTGGTCCTGCCGCGCACCACCCTCGTCTCGCCCGCGCTCGACCTCTCCTGGAGCAACCCGCGGATCCCCGAGGTGCAGCCGACCGATCCCTGGCTCGGCACCCCGGGCGGTCGCGTCCTCGCCGAGAGCTGGCGCGGCGCCCTCGACCTGCTCGATCCCGTGGTCAGCCCGCTGTTCGGCGACCTGGCGGGCCTCGGCCCCCTCACCGTCTTCACCGGCACGCGGGACGTCCTCAATCCGGACGCCCACGTGCTGGCCGAGCGGGCGGCGGCTGCCGGGGTCCCGTTCGAGCTCCACGAGGCCGTCGGGCAGGTCCACGTGTACCCGCTCGTGCCCACGCGGGCCGGCCGCGAAGCGCAGCACGACCTGGTCGAGGGGCTCCGCGCGTCGGTCTGACCACCGGTCGACTAAGGCGTCCGGCAGGCTCCTCTCAGTCCGTCTTCCGGACGGCGGACGGCGCCTCCGCCCGCTCGTCCCCGACGTCGAGGCGAGCCAGCGCGTTCGCCGTCCCCCTGCGGCCCCGTGTCGCGACCAGGCCGATCATCGCGGCCGCCGCGAGGACGAAGGCGAGCAGCGACCAGAACCCGCCCTCGACGGCGAGCAGGGTCGACCAGCCGCCCGATCCCGCCGCCCAGCGCACGAGCCGCTGCCAGAGGAGCGGTCGCGGCTCGGGACGCAGGCGCACCACCGTCTCGCCGAGGGTCCGTCCGGACCGCAGCACGATCACCAGCTGGAGCAGCGGAGCGACGAACGGCAGGGCGCCGAGAATCACGTCCCCGGGGCTCGAGCGCGTGTCCACCCCCGCGAGCACGAGGCCGACCCCGGTGATCGAGACGAGCGCGCCCGTGATGAGGCTCAGCGCGAGAACGTCGCAGAACATGCCGAACGCGCGGCGGCGGATCGTGACCGGGCGGGCCAGCTCCGGCACCGCGCCCTCGGCCCGGCGGGTGAAGAGGAGGAGGACGGGGGAGAGAAGGGTGCCGAGCAGGGCGCCGGCCGTGTTGGCCAGCAGGTCGTCGACGTCGAAGAGCCGGTAGGCGCACGGGTAGAGGAACCAGTCGCCGGTGAGCTGCGTGACCTCGATGAGGAGCGAGACGGCGAAGCCGGCGACGGTGCCGCCGATCAGCCCGGCGACGAGGCGCCCGCGCAGAGCGAGGTGGCGGACGAGCATCCCGAGGGGGACGAAGAAGACCACGTTCAGGAGCACCTGCGCGGACGCGGGGTTCGTCAGCAGCGCGCGGGGCCCGTCGATCCCGCCCTCCTTCGCGATGTCGCCGACGAAGGCGAACAGGCGCAGCTGCGGACCCGATCCGGTGCGGCAGGCGGCGGCGACCGTCGCCTCGTCGGGCAGGGGGAGGAGCGTGTAGGTGACGAGGGCGAGCGCGTAGACCACGGCGGCGAAGGCCAGCACCGCGTTGCCGATCCCGAGGACGCCGCGCCGCCGGTACTGCAGGGCGGCCCAGGGCACGAGGCCCACGAGGGCGACGGCGGAGCCGAACAGGAGGGCGAGCACGGCGGAGGTCATGCGTCGACAGTAGGAGAGCGGAGGCCGATCCCCACCGACAGGCGCGTCGGGGATCTCCGCCAGCGCGATTCGTCCCTCCCCAGCGCGGGATCCGGGCGCTCCTCCACGGATCCGAGCGATCCCCGTCCGCCGCCTCCACGCCCTGCTAGCGTTTCCTGGGTCGCGTCCAAGAAACGCGTGCACCCCCGACCCCTCCACGAAAGACGTCATGCCGCTGCGCTCCCGCCTCCTCGCCCTCCCCGCCGCCGTCGCGGCCGCCGCGCTCCTGCTCAGCGGCTGCACCGCCGAGACGCCCGACGCCTCCAGCACCCCCGTCGACGGCGGGACCCTGACCTACGCGTCCGGCGACGCCGAGCCCACCTGCCTCGACCCGCACGTCGGCGGCAACTACCCGCAGGCGCTCCTCGCGACGCAGGTGCTCGAGTCGCTCGTCTCGCGCGACGCCGACGGCACCATCACGCCGTGGCTGGCCGAGTCGTGGACCGTCTCGGACGACGCGCTCAGCTACGACTTCACCCTGCGCGAGGGTGTGACCTTCACCGACGGCACCGCCCTCGACGCGGAGGCGGTCGCCTCGAACATCGCGCACCTGCAGGACCCGGCGACCAAGTCCTCCACCGGCTACCTCGCCGTTGCGAAGGTCGCCTCCGTCACCGCGGTCTCGCCGACCGTCGCCCGCTTCACCCTGACCGCGCCGGACAGTGCGCTGCTCGAGTCGCTCGCGCAGCCGTGGACCGCGATCGAGTCGCCCGCCGGCATCGCCCGCGGCGAGGCGGCCAACTGCGAGGCGCCCGTCGGCACCGGCCCCTTCACCGTCTCGGAGTGGGTCAAGCAGGACCACGTGACCCTCACCCGCAATGAGGCCTACGACGCGTCGACCGGCCCGACCGGGGACGGCCACGAGGGCCCCGCGCACCTGGCGAGCATCACCTGGCGCTTCATCCCCGACTCCGCCACCCGCTACGCGGCGCTGCAGTCGGGCGAGGTCGACGTGCTCGACAACGCCCAGCCCGACACTCTGAAGGCCGCGACCGGAGCCACGGACCTCGTCGAGCTCGACGCGCCCCGGCCCGGCTCGGTCAACCGCCTCGAGCTCAACTCCGGCCAGGCGCCGTTCGACGACGAGTCCGTCCGCGAGGCGTTCGTCCGCGGCGTCGGCGTGAACGACGCGATCGACTCGCTCTTCTTCGGCACCGCCGAGCGCTCCTACTCCCCGCTGTCCAGCCGCGAGGCGACCGCGTACTCCGACCCGTCGCTCTTCGAGGACGCCGGGTCCGACTCCGAGACGGCCGCCGCCGAGGACCTGCTCGAGAAGGCCGGCTGGGTGGACTCGGACGGCGACGGCATCCGCGAGAAGGACGGCACGCCGCTGACGCTGCGCTTCCCCGTCAGCACCAACCAGTCGATCCCGGCCGAGCAGTCGCTGTTCGAGCAGATCCAGGCCTCGGCGAAGACCCTCGGCTTCGACGTGCGGATCAGCCTGCTCGACCTGTCGAGCTGGTACACCGCGCTCGCGTCGAACGAGTACGAGCTGGTGAGCGCCCCGTACACGAAGGTCGGACCCGACGTGCTGCGGATCCTCTACTCCTCCTCGGGCATCACCCCCGCGCCGAGCGGCTACTTCGCCAACCACGCGCAGATCGCCGACCCCGCGCTCGACTCGCTGCTCGAGCAGGCGAGCGCCACGACCGACGAGGACGCCCGCGCCGACCTGTACGAGCAGGCCCAGCGGATCGTCCTCGAGGGCTACTGGATCCTGCCGCTCTACGACCAGCAGAACCACTACCTGCACCGGTCGGCCGTCCAGGGCCTCGTCGCCCTCGACACCGTGTCGACCCCCTGGTTCGCCGACGCCTGGGTCTGACCCGGCTCCGCAGAGCCGCCTGCACCGATCGATGAGCGGACGCACGCCGGTCGAGTAGCCGCCGCGGCGGCGCATCGAGACCCCGCGATCGGGACGGGCGGATCTCGAGACGCCCGCTTCGCGGGCTGCTCGATCAGCAGGGATCCGTCCTCCATGCTGGTCGAGTAGCCGCCGTCGGTCGCGCATCGCGTGCTCCGGAGGGAAGGGACCTCGACGACGCCCCCCTCCACCGCCCCGACCAGAGAGGACGCCCGCCCGCATGATCCGCCGCGTGCTCCTCCGCCTCGGCGGCGCCCTCGTGGTGCTGTGGGCCGTCGCGACCGCCGTCTTCGTCCTCATCCGCCTCGTCCCCGGCGATCCGGCGCAGGCGATCCTCGGCGGTCCGGGCTCGCAGGCGTCGCCGGAGGCGCTCGCCGCGGTGCGGGAGCAGTACGGCCTCGACCAGCCGCTCCTCGTGCAGTACCTGGTGCAGCTCGGCAGGCTCGCGCGCGGCGACCTCGGCACCTCCTACTCCCTGCGCACCCCGGTCGCGCAGATCCTCGGCGAGCAGCTGCCCGGCACCCTCCTGCTCGCCGTGCTCGCGCTCACCGCCGCATGGATCCTCGCGTTGGCGACCGCCCTCTGGTCGACCCGGGGCGGCCGGCTCGCCGCCGCGATCGGGTCCGGCCTCGAGCTCACGGCGGCCGCGCTCCCGCACTTCTGGCTGGCGACCGTGCTGATCGCCGTCTTCGCGACCGCGCTGCGCTGGCTGCCCCCGGTCAGCACCGGGTCGCCCGCCGGGCTGGTGCTGCCGACGCTCACCCTCGCGATCCCGCTGGCGGGCTTCCTCGGCCAGGTGATGCGCCGCTCCCTCCTCGACGCGCTGGAGTCGCCGTTCGTGCTCGCCGCTCGGGGGCGCGGCGAGGGCGAGCTCGGCGTCCGCACCCGCCACGCCCTGCGCCACGCGGTCCTGCCGGGCGTCTCGCTCTCGGGCTGGGCGTTCGGCTACCTGATCGGCGGGGCCGTGGTGGTCGAGACGATCTTCGCGAGGCCGGGGCTCGGCCGGACTCTGCTCGCGGCGGTGACCGTCCGTGACGTGCCGGTGGTGACGGGTGTCGTGCTGGTCACGGCGCTGGCGTACATCGTCGTGACGCTCGCCACCGATCTGCTGACGCGCGTGATCGACCCGCGGCTGGCTCGGCGGGAGGCGGTCGCGTGAGCGAGCTCGAGCTGCGCGCCGCCCGCCCGCTCCGCCGGGGTGCCTCCCGCCTCCGCGCCGGCGAGGTGCTGGCCGCGGTCTTCGTCGTGCTGCTCCTGCTCGCCGCCGTCGCGCCCGGGCTGCTCGCCCCCTCCGATCCGCTCGCCGTCGCCCCGCGCGACGCCTTCACCCCACCGGGTGCCGCGCACCTGCTCGGCACCGACGAGTCCGGTCGCGACGTCCTCAGCCGCCTCATCGCGGGGGCCGGCGCATCCCTCCTGATCGGCGCCAGCGCCACCGCGATCGGCCTCGTCCTCGGCGCGGTGCTCGGGGTGGTCGCGGCGTTCGGCGGCCGCGTCGTCGACGGCGTGATCGGCCGCGTACTCGAGGTGCTCTTCGCCTTCCCCGCACTCCTGCTCGCGCTGCTCGTGATCGTGGTCACGGGTCCCGGAGTCGTCCCCGCCACCATCGCGGTCGGCCTCTCCACCGCGCCGGGGTACGCCCGCATCCTGCGCACGCAGCTGCTCGGCATCCGCGACTCCGGCTACGTCGAGGCGGCGCGCGTGCTGGGGCACGGACCCGTCCGCATCCTCGTCCGGCACGTCCTCCCCAACACCTTCGGGCCGCTCGCCGTGCTGGCGACCCTCGGCGTCGGCCAGGCGATCGTCTGGGCCTCGGCCCTCAGCTACCTGGGCCTGGGCGCCGAGCCGCCCGCGCCGGAGTGGGGCGCGATGCTCTCGGCGGGCCGCACCTACCTCGCGAGCGCGTGGTGGCTGACCGTGTTCCCAGGACTGGCGATCGTGCTGACCACGATCGCGACGACGATCCTCGGCGGGCGTCTGCGGGGTGCGCGGTGAGCGCGGTCGTCGTCGAGGGGCTCCGGGTCGCCTTCGACGGAGTCGAGGTGGTGCACGGGGTCTCGTTCCGCGTGGACCCGGGGGAGTGCGTCGCGATCGTCGGCGAGTCCGGGTCCGGCAAGAGCGTCACCGCGCGAGCGCTGCTGGGGCTGAGCGGAGGCGCCGTGACCGGGAGCGTCCGCGTCGGCGGTACCGAGGTGGTCGGAGCGGGCGAGCGGGAGCTGCGGCGGCTGCGCGGCGGATCCGTCGGCTTCGTCCCGCAGGACGCGCTGCTCTCGCTCGACCCGCTGCGCCCGATCGGCCGCGAGATCGGCGACGTGCTCCGCCTCCACGGCCGCCTCCCCGCGGCCGAGCGCGCGCAGCGGACGGTCGAGGCCCTGGCGAGCGTCGGCATGCCGGAGCCGGCCGAGCGGATGCGGGAGCGCTCGGGCGACCTCTCCGGCGGGCTCCGCCAGCGCGCCCTCCTCGCGGCGGCCGTGGCGCTCGATCCGCCGCTGCTCGTCGCCGACGAGCCGACCACCGCGCTCGACGTCACCGTCCAGGCCCGCGTGCTCGAGCTCTTCGCCGAGCAGAAGGCGCGCGGCCGGGCGCTCGTCCTGGTCTCGCACGACCTCGCGGTGGTGGCGGGCCTCGCCGACCGCATCCTCGTGCTGGCCGACGGCCGCGTGGTGGAGGAGGGGACCGCGGCCGAGGTGCTGCGCGCGCCCCGCAGCCCCGAGGCCCGCGCGCTCGTGGCCGCCGTCCCCGCCGGGCGACCGCGCGGCTCCCGGCTCACCGACCCGACCGCACCGGCGACTCCGCCCGAGACCCCCGGGGAGGTCGTGGTCGCGGCCCGCGGACTCGCCGCCCGCTTCCCGCTGCCCGGTGGAGGAGTGCGGGTCGCGGTCGACGACGTCGACCTCCGGCTGCGGCGCGGCGAGACCGTCGGGCTCGTCGGCGAGTCCGGGTCGGGCAAGAGCACGGTGGCCCGGCTCGTGCTGGCGCTGCGGCGTCCGGACGAGGGCGCCGTCGAGCTGTTCGGCGAGCCGTGGTCGGCAGCGACCGAGCGCTCCCGCCGTCCCCGCCGCCCGCGGATCGGCGCCGTCTACCAGGACAGTCTCTCCTCGTTCGACCCGCGCTGGAGCGTCGGCCGCCTCCTCCGCGACGCCGGCGCCGCCTCCGTGCCCGCGCTGCTCGAGAGCGTGGGGCTCGACCCCGCCCTGGAGCGGCGCTCGCCGCGGACCCTCTCCGGCGGTCAGCGCCAGCGCGTCTCGATCGCCCGGGCGCTGGCGACGCGCCCCGACGTGCTGATCTGCGACGAGCCCGTCTCGGCCCTCGACGTGTCGGTGCAGGCGCAGATCCTCGACCTGCTCGACGACCTGCAGCGCCGTCACGGCCTCGCCCTCCTCCTCATCTCGCACGACCTCGGCGTGATCGCGCACATGAGCGATCGCATCGCCGTGATGCGCGAGGGTCGGATCGTCGAGGCGGGGCCGGCCACGTCGCTCCTCGCCGTACCGCAGGAGGAGTACACGCGCCGCCTGCTCGCCGCCGCCCCTCGCCTCGAGCGCTGAGCCGTCCGCGGCGCGGCCCCCGCGCAAGCCCGCGCCGCGAATCCGCCGCACCTCCACCACGTGTCGGACCTGCGGCGTAGCGTTGCCGAGGTGATGCGCCCGACGACCCAGACCCTCGGCCAGCTCCGTGCCTCCGGGCACGTGCAGAAGAGCCTCCGCACCGAGATCCGCGACAACCTGCTCGATGCTCTGCGCGAGGGCCGCGACCCCTGGCCGGGCCTGCACGGCTTCGCCGAGACGGTCATCCCGCAGGTCGAGCGCGCCGTCATCGCCGGCCACGACATCGTCCTGCTGGGCGAGCGCGGCCAGGGCAAGACCCGCCTCCTGCGCACCCTCGTCGGCCTGCTCGACGAGTGGACGCCCGTCATCGCGGGGTCCGAGCTCGGCGAGCACCCCTACGAGCCGATCACCACGGAGAGCCGCCGCCGAGCGGAGGAGCTGGGCGAGGACCTGCCCGTCGCCTGGAAGCCCCGCGAGGAGCGCTACGTCGAGAAGCTGGCCACGCCCGACACCAGCGTCGCCGACCTCATCGGCGACGTCGACCCGATGAAGGTGGCCGAGGGCCGCAGCCTGGGCGACCCGGAGACCATCCACTTCGGCCTCATCCCGCGCAGCCACCGCGGCATCGTCGCGATCAACGAGCTGCCGGACCTCGCCGAGCGGATCCAGGTCGCCATGCTCAACGTGATGGAGGAGCGCGACATCCAGATCCGCGGCTACGTCCTCCGCCTCCCCCTCGACGTCCTCGTCGTCGCGAGCGCGAACCCGGAGGACTACACGAACCGCGGCCGGATCATCACGCCGCTGAAGGACCGCTTCGGCGCCGAGATCCGCACCCACTACCCGACCGCCCTCGTCGACGAGGTCGCCGTCATCCGTCAGGAGGCGGACCTCGTCGCGACCGTGCCCGATGCGCTCATCGAGATCCTCGCCCGCTTCACGCGGGCCCTGCGCGAGTCGAGCTCCGTCGACCAGCGCAGCGGTGTCAGCGCCCGCTTCGCCATCGCCGGCGCCGAGACCATCGCCGCCGCCGCCCTGCACCGCGCCACCCGCCGCGGCGAGGAGGAGGCGGTCGCCCGCCCCATCGACCTCGAGACCGCCGTCGACGTGCTCGGCGGCAAGATCGAATTCGAGTCGGGGGAGGAGGGCCGCGAGGACGAGATCCTCGACCACCTGCTCCGTCAGGCCACCGCCGAGACCGTCCGCGCCCACCTGCGCGGCGTCGACCTCGGGCCGCTCGTCGAGGCGGTCGAGAACGGCGCGATGATCACGACCGGCGAGCAGGTGACCGCCCGCGAGTTCCTGGCCGGCCTGCCGCTGCTGGGCGAGGCCCGCGTGTACGACGAGGTCGCCGAGCGCCTCGACGCCGTGGGGGAGGGGCGCCGCGCCGGAGCGGTCGAGCTCGCCCTCGAGGGCCTCTACCTCTCGCGCAAGCTGAGCAAGGAGACGGGCGGGGGCGAGGCCGTCTATGGCTGATGCTCCGCGCGGCAACCGGCGGCTGAAGCGCGACGCGCGCTACGCGAAGTACGACGGGGGACCCGATCCGCTCGCTCCTCCGGTCGACCTGAAGGAGGCCCTCGACGCGATCGGCGAGGACGTGATGGGCGGCACCTCGCCCGAGCGCGCCCTGCGCGAGTTCCTCCGCCGTGGCACCCGCGACCGCGAGGGCCTGGACGACCTGGCCGCCCGCGTCGCCGAGCGGCGTCGCGAGCTCACGCAGAGGAACAACCTCGACGGCACGCTCCGCGAGATCCGCGAGCTCCTCGACAAGGCCGTCCTCGCCGAGCGCAAGCAGCTCGCCCGCGACACGCAGATGGACGACGGCGACCGCGCGCTCGCAGAGATCCAGCTCGACAGCCTCCCGCCCTCACCGGCCGCGGCCGTCTCGGAGCTCCGCGACTACCGCTGGCAGAGCCCCGAGGCGCGCGCCGACTTCGAGCGGATCCGCGAGCTCCTGGGCCGCGAGATGCTCGATCAGCGCTTCGAGGGGATGAAGCAGGCCCTCGAGAACGCGAGCGACGAGGACCGGGCCGCGATCGACGCGATGCTCCGCGACCTGAACGAGCTGCTCGAGGCGCACGCGCGCGGGGAGGACACCCCCGAGCAGTTCGGCGCCTTCATGGAGCAGCACGGCGAGTACTTCCCCGAGGGACCGGAGTCGGTGGACGAGCTGATCGACGCGCTCGCCGCCCGCGCGGCCGCGGCCCAGCGGATGCGCAACTCGATGACCGCCGAGCAGCGCGCCGAGCTCGACGCGCTCGCCCAGGAGGCCTTCGGCACGCCGGAGCTCATGCAGTCCCTCGGCCGCCTCGACGAGACCCTGCGGGGGCTCCGTCCCGGCGAGGACTGGGGCGGCTCCGAGCGGATGGACGGCGAGCAGGGGCTCGGCCTCGGCGACGGGACGGGCGTGTTCCAGGAGCTGGCCGACCTCGACGCCCTCGCCGACCAGCTCGCGCAGACGGACCGCTCCTCCCTCGACGACCTCGACCTCGACCTGCTGGCGAAGCGCCTCGGCGAGGACGCCTCGGTCGACGCGCAGACGCTGAAGCGCCTGGAGCGGGCCCTGCGCGACTCCGGGACCCTGCGCCGCGGCTCCGACGGCCGCCTCGCCCTCAGCCCGAAGGCCATGCGCCAGCTCGGGAAGGCGCTCCTGCGCGACATCGCCGAGACCGTCTCCGGCCGTCAGGGCGCCCGCGACGTCCGGCGCGCGGGCGCGGCGGGCGAGCGCTCCGGAGCGACGCGCTCGTGGGAGTTCGGCGACACCGAGGCCTGGGACATCCCCCGCACGGTGACCAACGCCCTCACCCGCACCGCCGGCGAGGGCCGACCGGTCGGCTCCGGTGTGCGCATCCGGATCGACGACGTCGAGGTGCAGGAGACGGAGGCGCGGACGCAGGCCTGCGTCGCGCTCCTCGTCGACACGTCGTTCTCGATGGCGATGGACGGCCGCTGGGTGCCGATGAAGCGCACCGCGCTCGCCCTGCACACCCTGATCAGCAGCCGGTTCCGCAACGACGCGCTGCAGCTCGTCGCCTTCGGCCGACGCGCCGAGGTGATGGACGTCGAGCAGCTGGTCGGCCTGGACGCGGAATGGGACAAGGGCACGAACCTGCACCACGCGCTGCTGCTGGCCAACCGGCACTTCCGCAAGCACCCGAACGCGCAGCCGGTGCTGCTCATCGTCACCGACGGCGAGCCGACCGCGCACCTCGAGCCCGACGGCGGCGTCTTCTTCGACTACCCGCCGGACCCGCTGACCGTCGCCGTCTCGGTCCGCGAGCTCGACGCGTCGCTCCGCCTCGGCGCGCACACCACGTTCTTCCGCCTGGGTGACGACTCGGGCCTCGCGCGCTTCATCGACTCGCTCGCCCGCCGGGTCGGCGGCTCGGTGGTGAACCCGGAGGCGGAGGACCTGGGAGCGGCCGTCGTCTCCTCCTACCTCGGCGCTCGCGGCGCGGGTCCGGGAGGCGGCGGAGCGCCGGGCGAGGAGCTGTTCGGCCGCGGCTGGAGCTTCTGAGCGGTTCAGGAGGCAGGAGGGATCCGCTCCCGCGGCTGAGGATCAGCGCGTCCCCGTCGCTCCTGCGGCGTTCGTCCTGACCTCCGACCGCGCCCGGCTCAGAACAGCGGCCAGGGCACCGCGGGCATCCCGCCCCGCGGGCCCGGGAAGCGGCCGAAGGAGCCGAGCCGCTCGCAGCGCTTCGCGAACGCGGCGACCTCGTCCTCGGTGAGCAGCTCCGAGAGCGCCTCGCCGAGCGGTCCGTCGACCTGCGCGCGCAGGAGCGCCAGCGCCGTCAGCTCCTCCTCGAGCAGCGGTTCGCCGATCCAGCCCCAGAGGACCGTGCGCAGCTTGTGCTCGGAGTGGAAGGTGAGGCCGTGGTCGACCCCGTAGCGGTGGCCGTCGGGCAGCGCGAGCACGTGCCCGCCCTTCCGGTCCGCGTTGTTGGCGACCACGTCGAACACGGCCATCCGGCGCAGCGCCGTCGAGTCCTCGTGCACGAGGGAGATGTCCCGGTCCTCCTCGTCGCTGCCGTCGAGGACGTGCCGCCATCCGTCGGGCACGGCGTCGGCGGGCACCAGGTCGACCGCGTCCTGGTCCGGATCGATGTCCTGCCAGAGCTGGACCATGCCCGGCCCGAGCGGACCGTCGCGGAGCCACGTGCGCGGCACCACGTTCCAGCCGAGCGCCTCCGAGACGAGGTAGGCGGCGACCTCGCGGCCCGCGAGCACGCCGTCCGGGAAGTCCCACAGCGGCTTCTCGCCCGAGATCGGCTTGTAGACGACGGACGTCTCGCCGAGCTGCGCGAGGAACGTCGCGTTCGAGGCGATCGTGATCCGGCCGGCCAGCTCCAGCTCGCCGTCGAGCCCGCCCGGGTCGCTCATGCGAGCGGGCAGTCGTGCCCGTCGGGATCCATCGGCTCGCCGCAGCGGGGGCAGAGCGGACGTCCGGCGCCGACGACCTCGAGGGTGCGCTTCGCGAAGGCGCGCGCCGTGCCGACCGGGATCTTCACCTGCAGCATCTCGGTGGGCTCGGGCTCCTCCTCGGAGTCGTCCTCCGCCTCGGTCAGCGGGTAGGCCTCGATCACGATCTGCGCGGTGGACGGGTCCCAGCCGAGGCTGAGACCGCCGACGCGGAACTCGGGCTCCACGGGCTGGTCGAGCGGGTCGTTGTCGACGAGCTCCGGGGGAGTGCCGGCGGGGACGCTGACCGGGTTGCCCTGGGCGGTCATCAGCTGGTCGAGGATCTCGTCGATCTTCTCGGCGAGGAGGGCCGACTGCTGCTTCTCGAGGCCGACGCTGACCACGCGGGGCCCGGTCTTGGCCTGGAGGTAGAAGGAGCGCGAGCCGGGTGAGCCGACGGTCCCCACGACGACGCGATCGGGCCAGTCGAATCCGTGCACGATCGGAGGCATGCCCTCAGTCTACGAGCGCCCGCCTCCGCAGTGGCTGCGCGCGTCGGGCTCGGGCGGCCTGCTGATCGAGTCGCCGTCTCTTCTGCTGACCGAGCCCCCCGCGGAGCGGACGCATCGAGATCCGCCGCTGCCGAGCACCAGCGTCCCTGCCGCTCGATCGAGCCCTGAAGCGGCCCTCCCGAACCCGCGCCTACTCGTGCCCCGCCCCGCCCCCCACGGCGGCGTCCGCCACGGGGGCCGCCTTCCGCAGCCAGCCCAGGTCCCCGGCGTCCGTGTTCATCGCGACGACCTCGGGCCGCCCCGCGCCGTAGCGGATGATCGACACCGACGCCGGTCCGACGCTGAGCCTCTGGAACAGGTCGAGGTGCATGCCGAGCGCGTCCGCGAGGATCGCCTTGATCGTGTCGCCGTGGCTGACCGCCGCC
>NZ_PSVU01000038.1:0-36228 GCF_002932515.1 Rathayibacter sp. AY1D5 | reverse complement strand
GACTGATCTCGTACCTCTGGTCCCTCGACGCCCGGTCCGCGACCTGGGTGAGCGGTCTCTCCTGGCTGCTCGTGATCGCCGCGAGCGCGGCGGGGGCCGTGATCCCGTAGAGTCGAGTCATCTCCTGGGCGATCGCCCGAATTCCACGGCTGAGAAGTCGCACGACGACGAAGAGACTCAGCCCCTGATAGAGACCGCATCGACCGAGAGCATCGTCCTCGGTCCTCCGGTTCGAACGCCCGCCTCGCACGCGGGTACCGCCCTTCACAGGACGCCGCGGAAGCCGCGCCGTTCCTCGTTCGACCCCCGCTCCACCGGCTCGCCCGGTGCGCGGGACGTTCTCCCCCGCAGAGCCGCCCTCCCCCGGAGGCGCGAGCTCAGCCCCTAGACGACCCGGACGACTCCGGCCGACGCGTGTTTCACCCGCGGAAGCCGAGTCGAGCGGGTACCGCACACTCGTGCGGACTCTGACGACGCCGGCCCCGGTCGGCGTCATTAACACATAAGGAAAAGAAATGCCTACTGGCACCGTTAAGTGGTTCAACTCCGAAAAGGGCTTCGGCTTCATCGCTCCCGACGACGGAGGCGCCGACGTGTTCGCGCACTTCTCCGCCATCGCGAAGCAGGGCTACCGCGAGCTCGTCGAGAACCAGCACGTCGAGTACGACGTCGAGCAGGGCCGCAAGGGCCCGCAGGCCGCGAACATCCGCGGCGTCGGCGAGTAATCTCCGACTTCCGACGCCCCGTCGACCAGGATCCCCGGATCCGGTCGGCGGGGCGTCCGTCGTTGACGGGGTGATTCCGCCCCCGGCCGGCGGAGGCGGAACCCGTGTCACCCCTCCGGGCCGCAGGATCGGTATCCTCTCCGTGGCGGCTCCCGAGCTCACGGAGCCCGCGACGCCGTCCGGGACTCCGGCGCGTCGGCACCACTTCACGGCGGAGACAATGGGACGACTGATCTACGGACCGCAATCACTCGAGATCGACTTCGAGGACCGGCTCCTCGCGCACCTCAAGGTCGCGATGTTCACCAAGATGCGGCGGAACGAGTCGTTCAGCCTCTCCTGGAGCGAGCCGGAGTCGTCCGGCTACGGCCGCAGCTCCGTCTGGGTGCGCCCGACGACTCCGCTGCACTTCCGGTTCCACGGCAGCAAGCGGCCGTCGCTGAACCGCCTGTGGATCGAGCAGTTCATCGCGAGCGCGAACAACACCGGCGAGATGACCGTGGTGCCGGAGCCGGCCGAGGGCTCCTGAGCCGCGACGCTCCTCAGACCACGAGCGGCCGGGCCGTGTGCACGAGCTCCTCGTGCGGCAGGGCCCGGAGGCGCTCGGCGATCTCGGCACGGGCGCCCGCGTCGACCGACGCCCGGGCGTGCTCCTGCGGCCGCAGCGGCGTGAGGGTGACCAGGTCGGCGTGACCGGTCGCCAGGTCGAGCCGCTCGGGCAGGCCGGAGCTGCGCAGGCCCAGGAGGACGCCGACGGTGCCCTGCTCATCGGTCCAGGCGGGCGGCGCCGCGACGTTCGCGAGCCGCGCCGTGTCGAGGGAGCTGCGGCAGCACACCCCCTGCAGGGCGGCCCGTCGGGCGGCCTCGTACAGCAGGCGGAAGTGCCAGTGGTTCCAGAGCTCGGCGGTGGGGACGCCGCGGACGGCGGACGTCTCGAGGCACAGCTCGAGGCCGAGACCGGTGCCGGGATGCGCGAGCCGGTCGAAGGGATCGCTCAGCCCGTCGGTCGCGAGCACCACGGAGGCGCCGCGGTCGACGCGCAGGAACGCACGGTGATCGGTGGGCCAGCGCGCGCCGCCGCGGACGCCGGGATCCTCGGTCGAGACGACGACGGTGCGATCCAGCGCACCCACTCCGCGCCAGGCGTCGGCCCGGTCCTCCGCCACCGCCTCGGCCAGCGCCCGCCTCTCGTCCTCGGTCCATCGGACCTCACGAATGCGGTTCAGGAACAACGACATGGGACTCCCCGTCCGCGCGACCGGCGTGCCGCGCTCCCGGAACGCTACGGCGCCCACCCCTGCTCCTCCTCCGAGCAACCGGAACGCCAGCTGTGTTTGTTGCGCGGCGGTCCCCGCCCGCCGCGGCGCGGTCGGCTCCCAGGAGTGGCCGGGCAGGTGGAGCGGGTCGCGTCCGGCTACGCCGAAACGCTGGAACGCGTTTCGACGGTTCGCCTCAGGCGGTGTTCACTCCCGCGGCGGTCCCGGCCCGCCGCGGCGCGGTCGGCTCCCGCAAACGGCCGGGCAGGTGGAGCGTGTCGCGACCGGCTACGCCGAAACGCTGGAACGCGTTTCGACGGTTCGCCTCAGGCGGTGTTCGTTCCCGCGGCGGTCCCCGCCCGCCGCGGCGCGGTCGGCTCCCGCAGACGGCCTGGCAGGTGGAGCGTGTCGCGACCGGCTACGCCGAAACGCTGGAACGCGTTTCGACGGTTCGCCTCACGGCGCACCGCCGTGGCCGTGGATGGAGGAGTCGATGGCCCGCGCGACCGGGCGTCCACCGCCGCTGTGTCCGCGAGGCGAACCGGCGGAACGCGTGTCAGCGTTCCGTCGTAGCTGGACGCAGGACGCTCCACCCGCCCGGCCATCCCGAGTAGCCGACTGCGCCGCGGCGGGCGGGGACCGCCGCGGGAGAAGGCTCAACCCAGCGGGTTGATGCCGTTGGTGCGCCAGCGCTCGTCGGCGAGCTGGCCGGGGGTGCCGGCGCTCGCGTTCTCTCCCAGGGGCTCGCCGCCCTCGACGGCGTCGGCGCCGAGCGCGGTGCCGGCTCCCTCGGCGGTGCTGCCGGGGGGAAGCAGGCCCTCCTCGTCCTCGCGGGGGCCGACCTCGTCCTCGGGGGCGTTCTCGGAGCCGCTCTCGCTCATCGGGTCGTAGCCGTGGTCCGGGTCGCGGCTCTCGTCGGCCGTCGTGTTCTCCTCGACCTCGGCGTCGGCGGGGCGGACGTCGTCGGCCTTCTCCGCATCGGTGGAGGGGGTGCCCTCGAAGCCTGCGAACTCGGGACTGTCGTCTGCGCTCATGGCCGCCACGGTAGCACCGGGCCCGCGGGTACCGGAGGGGGTTCCGCCGGGCTCCCGCGACGCCTCCGCTCAGCGGCCACGCCCTAGGCTCGGGGGGCTGGCACGGACGACGGGAGCGACATGCGACGACTCGGGTACGACAGGTTCGGCGGGCCCGATCTGCTCTCGTGGCGGGAGGCGCCGGTGCCGATGCCGGGTCGCGGCGAGGTCCTGGTGCGCACGCGCGCGGCGAGCATCAACGCGACCGACGAGAAGATCCTGTCCGGCTCCGCGCGGATCATGGCCGTCGGCCGCTCCCGTCCCTACGGGTTCGGCCTCGACATCGCCGGCACCGTCGAGGCGCTCGGCCCGGGGTCGCACTCGGTCGCGATCGGCGACCGCGTGGTGGGGATGACCCGCGACGGCGACGCCTTCGCCGGTGCGTCCATCGCGCGCAGCCGCTCGCTCGTCCCGATGCCCGACTCCCTCGGCTTCGTCGAGGCCGTCACGCTCGCGATGTCGGGCGGCACCGCGGTGGGCCTGGTGGACGCACTGCACGTGCGCGCCGGCGAGCGCGTCCTCGTCAGCGGCGGCTCGGGAGCCATCGGCGATCCGACGATCCAGCTGCTGGTGCGGGCGGGCTGCACGGTCGCGGCCACCGGCTCGGCCGCCTCCGCCGACCTGCTCCGCTCGCTCGGCGCCGAGCCGCACGACTACCGCGCGCTCGACCTCGGGGTGCTGGGCGGCCGCTTCGACGTGGTCGTCGACGTCTCCGGCCACCTGCCGGTCGACGACGCGGCGATCCTCCTGGCCGAGGGCGGGCGCATCGCGACGCTGGTGCCGAGCGGTCCGGCGCTGGTCTCGCAGGCGACGGGCCTCGTCCGCCGCGACCGCCCGCGGGTGCGCAACATGATCGTGGTGGCGACGGCGGAGCGGATCGGGCGCGCGGTCTCGCTCGCCACCTCCGGCGAGCTGCGGCCCCGGCCGGGCGCCGTGCATCCGCTGGGCGACGTCGTCGACGTGCTGTCGCGCCGAGCGACCGGCGCCGACCGCACGATCGGCAAGATCGTCTTCACCGCCGACGACTCGGCTCCGCTGAGCTGACCTCCGGCTCCTCCTCCTCTGCCGGGCGGCCGAGCGAGAGCGTGGCCAGGAAGCCGACGGCGAGGAACCCGGCGGCGGCGAAGGCCGCGTAGCGGGTGCCGTCCGAGAACGCCTCGCCCGCCGCCCGGGCAGCGTCGGCGGTGTCCGGTGAGGCGGCCAGCCCGGCGATCGCGGCGCCGGAGGAGTCGACCACCGCGTCGACGGTGCTCGCGACCTGCTCCGCGGGGAGGCCCTGCTGCTCGAGCGAGGTCGTGAGGACCCCCGCGGTCGAGGTGTAGAGGATCGTCCCGAGCACGGCGATGCCCAGCGCCGAGCCGATCTGCCGCGCGGTCGACTGCGTGCCCGAGCCCTGCCCGCTGAGCTCGACGGGCACGTCCCGGAGCACGACCCCGGTCAGCTGCGCCGTCGCGAGGCCGACGCCGAAGCCGTAGACGGCGAGGAACGGGACGAGGGCCCACCACGGAGTGGAGTCGGAGACGACCAGGCCGATGCCCGCGACGCCGACGATCTCGGCCGCGAGGCCCACCCGCACGATCAGCACCGGCGCGACCCTGTTTCCGAAGGCGCCGGCGAAGCCCGAGGCGACGAAGGAGCCGAGCGCGAGCGCGAGGAGCACCAGGCCGGTCTGCACGGCCGTGTAGCCGAGGACGCTCTGGAGCCAGATCGGCAGCGCCAGGATGATCCCGAACTCACCGAGCGAGACGATCATCGCGGCGAGGTTGCCGTTGCGGAACGAGGCGAGGCTGAAGAGCCCGATCGCGAGCATCGCCGAGCGCCCGGCGCGCTCGCGGGCCCGCGCCCAGAGGACGAAGGCGACCCCGGCGAGCACCGCGACGGCGAACGCGATCGGGACCGGCGAGAGGCCGAGCGGCCAGCTCCAGCCGCCGACGCTCAGGCGCTCGTCGACACCCCACCAGCCGAGGGTGCGCCCCTCGATCAGGGCGAACACCAGGGAGGCGGAGGCGATGATCGAGAGCGCGGCGCC
Source organism: Rathayibacter sp. AY1D5 (assembly GCF_002932515.1). Classification (NCBI taxonomy): domain Bacteria; kingdom Bacillati; phylum Actinomycetota; class Actinomycetes; order Micrococcales; family Microbacteriaceae; genus Rathayibacter; species Rathayibacter sp. AY1D5. The sequence goes on along the minus strand of NZ_PSVU01000038.1, from coordinate 31,145 downwards.
GACGAGGTCGACCCGCCGCCCGTCGGGCTGCCGCGACTCGTCGACGAACAGCAGCGCTCCGACCACGATGATCACGCCGAGCGGGATGTTGATGCCGAACGCCCAGCGCCAGGAGAAGTCGGTGGTGAGCCAGCCGCCGAGCAGCGGGCCGACCGCGGTCATGCCGCCGATGGTCGAGCCCCAGACGGCGAAGGCGATGGCGCGCTCGCGCCCGCGGAAGGTGGCGTTGATCAGCGAGAGGGTCGTCGGCAGCACCATCGCTCCTCCGACGCCCTGCACGACCCGGGAGAGGATCAGCAGGTCGCCGGTCGGAGCGAGGGCCGCCGCGACGGAGGAGAGCGCGAAGAGCGAGACGCCGACGATCAGCATGCGGCGCCGGCCCCAGCGGTCCGCGAGGGTGCCGAAGACGAGCAGGAGCGCGGCGAACACGAGCGTGTACGACTCCTGCACCCACTGCACCTGGGTCGAGGTGATCCCGAGATCGGCGACGATCGACGGGATGGCGACGTTGACGATGGTCGAGTCGACGATGATCGTCGCCACTCCGAGGCTGATGACGACCAGCCCGATCCACTTGCGGTTGCGCACGACGCTCTCCTCCGACGATTTAGTAAGCCAGCTGACTATATGCCCGCGGAGGGCGCCGTGTCGAAGGGAGGGCCTGGAAGATTAGCGGGAGGCGGGCGCGGCGACAAGGGCGCGAAGCTCCCGGAGCCGCCCGGTCAGGATGGACGCATGCCCGCATCCCCCCGTTCCTTCCCGTATCCCCTCGGCGTCTCCCTCCGCGGCGACGCCGGCGCCGACGTCGCCGTCTACTCCGAGACCGCGGACAGCGTCGAGGTCTGCCTCTTCGACGAGTCCGGAGCAGAGACCCGCGTCGCCCTCACCGAGCGGACCGGCCACGTCTTCCACGGCCTCGTCCCCGAGATGGGCATCGGCACCCGCTACGGGCTGCGCGTCGACGGCCCCTGGGACCCCGCCAACGGCCTCCGCCACAACGCCGCCAAGCTCCTCCTCGACCCGCACGCCACCGCGATCGAGGGCTCGTACACCTGGTCCGAGGACGTCTTCGGCCAGTTCTACGAGGACGCCGACACCCGCAACGACGCCGACTCCGCGCACGCGGTCCCCCGCTGCGTCGTCACCGACCCCGACTCCTTCGACTGGAGCGGCGACACCGCGCCGCGCATCCCGCTCGAGGAGACCGTCGTCTACGAGGTGCACGTGAAGGGCTTCACGAAGCTGCACCCCGACGTGCCCGAGGACATCCGCGGCACCTACCGCGGCCTCGCGCACCCCGCCGCGATCAAGCACTTCACCGACCTGGGCGTGACCTCGGTCGAGCTGCTCCCCGTGCACCAGTTCGTGCAGGACTCGCACCTCGAGGAGAAGGGCCTGCGCAACTACTGGGGCTACAACTCCCTCGGCTTCTTCGCGCCGCACAACGAGTACTCCCACGCCGGCGACGACGGCTCGCAGGTCGACGAGTTCAAGGCCATGGTCAAGGCGTTCCACGAGGCCGGCCTCGAGGTCATCCTCGACGTGGTCTACAACCACACCGCCGAGGGCAACGACAAGGGCCCCACCCTCTCGTTCAAGGGCATCGACAACGGCTCCTACTACCGCCTGGTGGAGGAGGACCGCGCGAACTACTTCGACACCACCGGCACCGGCAACAGCCTCAACGTCGCGCACCCCGCCGCGCTCGGCCTGATCATGGACTCCCTGCGCTACTGGGTGACCGAGATGCACATCGACGGCTTCCGCTTCGACCTCGCCACCACCCTCACCCGTCAGACCGGCGAGGCCGAGGTGCACAGCGCCTTCCTCGACCTGATCGCGCAGGACCCGGTGCTCGCGCCCGTCAAGATGATCGCCGAGCCGTGGGATACCGCCGGCTACCAGGTCGGCGGCTTCCCCGCGGACTGGTCGGAGTGGAACGGGAAGTTCCGCGACGACGTGCGCGACTTCTGGAACGGCGCCGACTCGGTGCTCGGCACGACCGCGCAGCGCGTCCTCGGCTCCCCCGACGTGTACGAGGCCGACCGCCGCTCGCCGGTCTCCAGCATCAACTTCGTCACCGCGCACGACGGCTTCACCCTCGCCGACCTCACCGCCTACTCGCGCAAGCACAACGCAGCCAACGGCGAGGACAACAACGACGGCGAGAGCGACAACCGCTCCTCCAACAACGGCGCCGAGGGCCCGACCGAGAACGAGGCGGTCAACGAGCGCCGCGACCGCATGCGCCGCAACTTCCTCGCGACGCTGCTGCTCTCGGCCGGCGTGCCGATGATCCTGGGCGGCGACGAGATCGCCCGCACGCAGGGCGGCAACAACAACGCCTACTGCCAGGACGACGAGATCTCGTGGTTCGACTGGGAGAACGCGGACCGCGAGCTGCTCGCCTTCACCCGCGAGCTGATCGCCCTCCGCGCCGCGGAGCCGGCGCTGCGCCCGAAGTGGTTCCGCCGCGCCCCCGGCGACGGCGGCCCCGACATGGTCGACATCCTCCGCTCCGACGCGCAGGGCTTCGCCGACGAGGACTGGGACAACCCCGACGCCCGCTCGATCACCTTCGTGTTCGAGCACGAGGGCAGCGCGAGCTTCGCCCTGCTGCTGAACGCGGCGGAGAACGGCGTCGAGTTCACCGTTCCCGAGGCGCCCGGCGCCGAGTGGACGCTGGCCGCCTCCAGCGACCCGGAGCAGGTCGTCGAGGGCGAGGTCACCACGCTGATCGTCCGCGACGGCTCGTTCACGCTGCTGCGCTCGGCCTCCTGATGACCGGCCGGACCCCGCGGCTCCTCCGCTTCGGCGGGCGCATCGCGGGGTTCGGCACGTCCTCGGGCACGAGGATCGTGCTGGGCCTCTGGGAGGACACCCCCTTCGGCCCGTTCGCCGACGCGATGGTCGAGGACGGCGACGGCCACCGCCTCCTGATCGCACCGACCCGCGAGGTCGCGGACTTCATCGGGTCGACGTACGCGTTCGACGAGGTGCGGATCGCGCCGGTGTCGTGGCGGAGGATCGCGGGCGGCCTGTCCGTCGCGGCCGGACCGCTCGCGGTGCGACTGGAGCTCGGCGGTCTCACTGCGCTCGGCCGGCTGCTGCGGATCGTTCCGCGACCGCTCGCCGAGCACCCGGCATGGCTGACCGCGATCTCGCCGGTCGCCTCCCTGCTCGTCCGCGGGGTGAGCACGGCCGGGTCGGCAGGGCACGGACGCCGCGAGTACTACGGCGTGCGGGCGATCCGCCGCGTCGAGGGCGTCCACGCGGTGCTGGCGGAGGAGGACCTCGGCCCGCTGCGCCCGCTCTCGCCGCCCGTGCGGTTCGGCTTCTCGTCGGCGCCCGCCGCTCCGGCGATCGTCGACGTCACCACCACCATCGCGCTCCCGCGCGAGGGGACCACCGCGCTCCGGCGCGACCGAGAGAGAGGAGCCGCCTCGTGAAGAAGGGCGACAAGATCAGCTGGAACACCTCGCAGGGCGAGACCCACGGCGAGCTGGTCGAGAAGAAGACGAAGGAGTTCCAGTTCGAGGGGCAGAAGTTCAACGCCTCGGACGACGAGCCCTACTGGATCGTGCAGAGCGACAAGACCGACGCGAAGGCCGCGCACAAGGAGTCGTCGCTGACGAAGAAGTGAGCGGGCGCAGGCCGAGCGGCTGCGGGCCGGGCTCCGGATCCACTCCGGGGCCCGGCCCGCACCCGTCTCACGCGATGCGGATGAGCTTCTTGTTCACGAACTCCTCGAGGGCGGGGCGGCCCATCTCGCGGCCGGTGCCCGAGCGCTTCACGCCGCCGAAGGGCAGCTCGGCCGCGTCGCCGAGGACGAGGTTGATCCAGACCATGCCCGCGTCGATCCGGTCCGCCAGGCGCAGCGCCTGCTCCTGGTCGGTCGTGTAGAGGTAGGAGCCGAGGCCGTAGGGGGTGTCGTTCGCGAGGGCGATCGCCTCGTCCTCGTCGCGGACGCGGTAGAGCGCGGCGACGGGGCCGAAGAACTCCTCGCGGTAGGCGTCCATCTCGGGCGTGACGCCCTCGAGCACGGCGGGCGGGAAGAAGTTGCCGGTCACCTCGCCGCTGGCGCGGACGGTGGCCCCCTGCTCGCGCGCGGCCGCCAGCTGCGCCTCGAGGCGCTCCGTCGCGGCGGAGGAGGAGAGCGGGCCGAGGAGGGTGCCCTCCGCGAACGGATCGGCCGGCTGGGCGCGGGTGAACGCCTCCGTGAACTTCTCGGCGAACGCGTCGTACAGCTCGTCGATCACGATGAAGCGCTTCGCGGCGTTGCAGGACTGGCCGTTGTTGTCCAGGCGCGCGGCGACCGCGTCCTCGACCGCCTTGTCGAGGTCGTCGGTCGACAGGAGCACGAACGGGTCGGAGCCGCCGAGCTCGAGCACGACCTTCTTGAGGTGTCGGCCCGCGAGCTCCGCGACGGCCGCGCCGGCCCGCTCGGAGCCGGTGACGGAGACGCCCTGGACCCGGGGGTCGGCGATGACGGTCGCGGCCTGCTCGTTCGTGGCGTAGAGGTTCACGTAGACGCCGGCGGGCGCGCCCAGCTCCTCGGCCGCGGTGCGGAACATGTCGGCGATGGCGGCGGCCGACTCCGGGCACTGCGGCGCGTGCTTGAGCAGGATCGTGTTGCCCGCGACCACGTTCGGGCCGGCGAAGCGGGCCACCTGGTAGTAGGGGAAGTTCCACGGCATGATGCCCAGCAGCACGCCCAGCCCGGCGCGGCGGATCAGCGCGGAGCCGGTGCCCTCGGCGAGCTCGATCGGCTCGTCGGCGAGGAAGGCCTCGCCGTTCTCGGCGTAGTAGCGGTAGATGTCGGCGGCGAAGCCGACCTCGCCCTGCGCCTGGTCGAGCGGCTTGCCCATCTCGCGGACGATGATCGCCGCGAGCTCGTCGGCGCGCTCGACGTGCAGCTCTGCCACGCGGGCGATCAGCGCCGCGCGGGTCGCGACGGGCACGGTCCGCGACCACGAGGAGTACGCGTCCTGCGCCGAGCCGATCGCCACGGTCAGCTCGGCGTCGCCGAGGGTCGGGTACTCGCGGAGGGTCTCCCCCGTGGCCGGGTCGATCACGGCGTAGTGGGTGCTCATGCGGGCTGTGCTCCTTCGCGCTGGGGGGCCGGTGCGGTCGCGCCGTCCTCGTCGATGATCTCCTGTGCCAGGCGCCTGCCGACGCGGATGGCGCCGTCGACGTGCTGGTAGCCCTCGGCGGCGAGGTCGCTCGTGCCGAAGCGGAGCGGACCCACCGGCTCCAGCTGCAGCGCGCCGTACCGGGTCAGCCCGCCCAGGTCGAAGCTCGCGGCGTACGCGCCCTGCGTCCACTCCTCGGACGCCCAGTCGCTCTCGTAGTAGACGACCGGATCGAGTGCGGCCGGGCCGAAGTAGGCGGCGAGCGAGTCGAGGATCGCGGCCTTCCGCTCCGCCTCGTCGAGCGCGAGCACGCGGTCGGCCTTCTCGTCCGAGACGAAGCCGACCAGGGTGCCGCGCTCCTCCCCGTGGTTCGAGTTGTCGTAGGCCTCGTGGACGAGCGAGTGCGGGCTGAACGCGGTGCCGGAGAGGCCGTCGGCGCGCCAGAAGGGCGTGGCGTAGGTGGCGTGCACCTTGATCACGAGGCCGAGCGACTGGTGCTGCAGGGCCTGCTGCCGCAGGCGCGGGAGCGGCGGGTCGAACGAGATGCGGCCGACGAGGTTCGGCGGCACGGCGACGATCGCGCGGCGGGCGCGGAGGACGACGCCGTCGGCGCGCACCTCGACCCCGTCGTCGCCGTAGCGGACGGAGCGGACCGGGTGCCCGAGCAGGACGCGCTCGGCGCCGAGGCGCTCGGCGAGCCGCTCCGGGACCTGCTGGAGGCCGCCGATCACGCGCTTGTCGAGGATGAAGTCGGCGTCGACCAGGTTGCTGAAGCTCCCCGCGCTCGCGGCCATGAGGAGCGCCTGGAGGAGGGAGAAGGCGTGCGCCGGCTTGGTGAGCATGGCGTCGGCGAGGAAGAGGGCGATGTTGGCCCGCGCCTCCTCGTCGTCGCTCTGCTGCTCCAGCCAGGCGGCTAAGGTGACGCGGTCGTAGTCGCGGGCGAGCGGATGCGTCCACGGCGCCGCCGGGTCCGTCTCGGCGACGAGGCGGTCGAGCACCTCGATCAGGCGGGAGATCTCGGACTCGGTGCGCTCGCTCCCCGGGAAGATGTCGCCGGTGAAGCGGCGAGCGGAGCCGTCGGCGCCGATGTAGACGCTCTCGCCCTCGCGGTAGCGGGAGTAGGTGCCGAGGCCGAGCTCGTCGAGGGTCTCGAGGAGCGCCGTCTGGTCCGGCGAGACCCACTGGCCGCCGAGCTCGAGGAGCTGCCCGTCGACCACGCGGGTCTCGAGCCGCCCGCCCACGCGCTCGCGCGCCTCGACGACGACGACGTCGAGGCCGTGCTGCTGCAGCCGGAGCGCCGCGGTGAGTCCGGTGGCACCGGCTCCGATCACGACGACGTCGTGCTCGCTGGGGGACATGACTTCTCTTTCCATCGGTGATCGCGGGAGTGGACGCGCGAATACGGACGATCCTGTCACAGAAGCGGAGGAGAACGTCAGTGAGTGCGCCCGATGGAGGGTGGACTCGAAGCGCCCTCCACCGAACTACATAGGCGTGCTATATTGTTTCTCGTGCCCGATCCCAGTGCCCCCGTGCGTCTCGCCTCCGCCGCCACCGCCCTCACGCGGTTCGCGGGCCGGGCGAGCGGCGCGACCGGGCTCGGCGCGCAGTCCGGAGCCGTCTGGTCGACGCTCGCCGAGCTGCGCACCGCCTCCCCCTCCCGCCTCGGCGAGCTCGCCGAGCGGGTCCGCGTCACCCAGCCGACGATGACCGGCATCATCGCCCGTCTCGACGAGGCCGGCTGGATCCGCCGCGTCCACGACGCCGGCGACGGCCGCGCCTGGCTGATCGAGGGCACTCCCGCCGGCTTCGACGCCCTCGCCGAGCACCGGCTCCGCCTCGAGGCCGCCCTCGCCCCGCTGTTCGCGGGCCTCGACGAGGACGACCGCCTCGCCCTCGAGCGCGCCGCGACCCTCGTCGAGGCCCGCGTCGCCCGCATCGCCGGCACCCCCGTCCCCTCCTCCCCCGAGAAAGGCTCCACGCCGTGACCACCTCCCCCCACTCGCCCGCCCAGGGCTCGATCCTGAAGCAGCCGCTGGCCGTCTGGGCCGTCGCCTTCGCCGCGGTGATCGCCTTCATGGGGATCGGCCTGGTCGACCCGATCCTCCCGGCCATCGCCGAGAGCCTGCAGGCGACTCCGACCGAGACCTCGCTGCTCTTCACGAGCTACCTCGTCATCACCGGCGTCGTGATGTTCTTCACCAGCTGGCTCTCCAGCCGCATCGGCGCCAAGAAGACCCTCATGATCGGCCTGGTGCTGATCGTGGTGTTCGCCGCGCTCGCCGGCACGGCGGGCAGCGTCGAGGGCGTCATCGGCTTCCGCGCGGGCTGGGGCTTCGGCAACGCGCTGTTCATCTCGACCGCCCTGTCGACCATCGTCGGCGCGGCGAGCGGAGGCTCCTCCGCGGCGATCGTGCTCTACGAGGCCGCGCTGGGCATCGGCATCGCCATCGGCCCGCTGCTCGGCGGGCTCCTCGGCAGCGTCTCGTGGCGCGGCCCGTTCTTCGGGACCGCCGTGCTGATGGCCGTCGGCTTCATCGCCATCGCGACGCTCCTGCGCGAGGACGGCCCCAAGCCCTCTCCGACTCCGCTCTCGGCGCCCTTCGCCGCCCTCAAGGTCCCGGCCATCCGCACGCTGGCGGGCGCCGCCCTGTTCTACAACATCGGCTTCTTCGTGCTGCTCGCCTACACGCCCTACCCGCTCGGGCTGGACGAGATGGGCCTCGGCTTCACGTTCTTCGGCTGGGGCCTGGGCGTGGCGATCACCTCCGTGTTCGTCGCTCCGCTGCTCACCCGGCGCCTCCCGCGCACCGTCGTGCTGCGCTCGGTGCTGCTGCTGCTCGCGCTCGACCTGATCGCCGGCGGCCTCGTGATCTCGTCCCGTGTCGGCCTGATCGTCTGCATCATCGTCGGCGGCCTGCTGCTCGGAGTCGTCAACACGGTGCTCACCGAGTGCGTGATGGAGGCGACCGACCTGCCCCGCTCCGTCGCCTCGTCCGCCTACTCCGGCGTCCGCTTCCTCGGCGGCGCGATCGCCCCGCCCGCCGCCTCCGCCCTGGCCGCGGCGATCTCGCCGGCCTTCCCGATGTACGCCGCGGCCGGAGCCGTCGCCGTCGCCGCGCTGATCGTGCTGCTCGGACGCCGCACCCTGGCTCGCGCCGACGCCCACGAGCCCGAGCCCGAGTTCGTCGAGGCGCAGGCGATCACGCTCGGCGAGTGACGCGCCCGCACCTGCGCGCACCAGCTCGCTGAGGGGTCGCGAACGGTCGTCATCCGAGCGGGATGGCGGCCGTTCGTGACGCATGGACGCGGTCGAGCGGGGTGGGCGGCGGATCCGACCTGTGGAGAACCGGTTCACGAGGATCGGGAGGCGGGACAGTGGCCGGATGCACGATCCCTCGCCGCTTCCGATCGGACTCCGCGGCCGCGCCTTCACCGTCGCTGACGCTCGCGCGAGCGGTCTGAGCCGCGGGCGGCTCCGCAGCTCCGACCTCCACCGGCCCTTCCACGGCGTCCGCACCGCCGACCCCGACCCCGACCTGCGCCTGCGCGCGGAGGCGCTCCTCGCGCTGGTCGGTCCGGAGGCGCTCCTGAGCCACGTGACGGCGGCGCGGCTCTGGCCGCTCGACCTCCCGCCCGCCGCTGCGGACGAGCCGGTGCACGTCAGCGTCCGCCGGCCGGGACGCGCTCCCCGGCACCGGAACGTCGTCGGCCACGCCCTCGCCGATCCCGACGTCCGCTGTGTCCTCCGCCGCGGACTCCCCCTCACCGATCCGGCCTCGCTCTTCTGCCATCTCTCCGCGCTCCTCGAGCCGGACGACCTCGTCGCGGTGGGCGACGCGCTGGTGCGCACGCCGGTCGTCGGCGATCCGGCGGATCAACGGCCCTGGGTGCCGCTGCCCGACCTGCGGGAGCGCGTGTCGGCCTTCCGCGGTCGGGGCTCGGTGCGACTCCGCGCCGCGCTCGCTCTGGTGCGCGACGGGGCGGAGTCGCGGCAGGAGTCGCGGTTCCGGCTCGCGTCCATGCGGGCGGGGCTCCCGGAGCCGGTGCTGCAGGAGCCGCTGTTCGACTCCGACGGGGTCTTCGTCGGGCGGCCGGACGGCTGGTACCCCGCGGAGCGGGTCGCGTGGGAGTACGAGGGCGACGATCATCGCACCAGCAACCGGCGCTTCGCGCGCGCTCGGCCGCTACGACGACCTCGCCTCGATCGGGGTCCGCGTCGTCCGCATCGTCGGCGCCGAGTTCGTCCCCCACCCCGAGCGCTCCGTCGAGCGCCTGCGACGAGCACTCGCCGACCGGGCTCCGCATCGACGACCGCCGAGGCGTCACGAACGGTCGTCATCCGGGCAGGGTGACGACCGTTCGTGACGCCTCACGGGAGGGCGCGCGCTCAGGAGTCAGGGCGCGACCTCGAAGAGGCGCGGGCGCAGCGCGGACGTGCGCGGGTCGGCGGCGCACGCGGCGAGCGCCGCCGCGAGGACGCCGCGGGCCGGGTGCGGCTCGCGGACGTACACGTCGACGCCGGCGGGCGTGAACGGTGTCCGGGCGAAGCGGGTGAGCGCCCAGCCCGCCTCCTCGTCGGCGGCGACGAACGACCAGCGGCTGCGGGCGAGGAGAGTCAGCGGCTCGACGCCGCGCCAGCGGAAGCCGGACGGATCGTGCGGGTCGGGGATGTCGATGCCGACCACGTAGTGCGAGCGCGTGCGGCCGCGCCAGCTGACGACGTCGCCGATCCCGCCGGTCGGGAGCGGCGCGTACGTGATCGCCACCCCCGACCGCGAGCGCCAGAGCGGCAGCGAGGAGCCCCGGACGAACCAGGTGCCGCTCGCGAGCGCCCGGGCGTCGATCATCGGAGGGCGTGCTTGATGTTGGTGCGGGCCAGCGCGACGGCCTCGCCCGCTCCTCCGTTCATCACGATCTTCGAGACCGCCAGCGCGAAGCCCTTCACCTGCGCGCCCGTGATCGTGGGTGGGAGCGAGAGGGCGAGCGGATCCGTCACCACGTCGACGAGGACCGGGCCGCCGTCGGCGAGAGCCGAGCGGAAGGCCTCCTCCACGTCGCGCGGGTCCTCGACGCGGATGCCGCGGATGCCGATCGCCTCCGCCACCTTCGCGTAGTCGACCATCGGCACGTCGACAGCGAAGTCCGGGAAGCCGTCGACCAGCATCTCGACCTTCACCAGCCCGAGCGTGGAGTTGTTGAACACGACGATCGTCACGGGCAGCCGGTAGGCGGCGACCGTGACCAGCTCGCCCATCAGCATCGAGAGCCCGCCGTCGCCGCTCAGCGAGACGACCTGGCGCCCCGGGTGCGAGAGCTGCGCGCCGACCGCCTGCGGCAGCGCGTTCGCCATCGAGCCGTGCATGTACGAGCCGAGCAGGCGCCGCTTCCCGTTGGGGGTGATGTAGCGGGCCTGCCAGACGTTGCCCATGCCGGTGTCGGCGGTGACGATCGCGTCCTCGGAGAGCAGGCCGTCGAGCGTGGACGCGACGAGCTCGGGGTGGATCGGGCTGCGCGTGCCGACCTCGGTGTACTTCCCGACGACTCCGGTGACCAGCTTCTCGTGCTTCTTCAGCGTCTTGTCGAGGAAGCGGTGGTCCTTCCGCTGCACGAGCGGGGTCAGCGCGGTGAGGGTCGCCGCCACGTCGCCGTGGACGGGGTGCGCGACGCTGACGCGGCGACCGAGCTTCGAGGCGTCGCTGTCGACCTGAGCGATCACCACCTTCGAGGCGTCGGGGAGGAACTGCTCGTAGGGGAAGTCGGTGCCGAGGAGGAGGAGCAGATCGGCGTCGTGAATGCCGGCGTGCGCCGCTCCGTAGCCGAGGAGGCCCGTCATGCCGACGTCGTAGGGGTTGTCGTACTGGATCCACTCCTTGCCGCGCAGGCTGTGCCCGACGGGCGCGCCCACCAGCTCGGCGAAGGCGACGACCTCGTCGTGCGCGTTCTGCACTCCGGCGCCCGCGAAGATCGCGACGGTCCGCGCCTGGTCGATCGCGGCCGCGAGGGCGCGGACGTCGGCGTCGGCGGGGACCAGGACGGGCGTCGACGGCAGCACGAACGCGGGGAAGCCGTCCACCGCCTCCAGCTCGGCGATGTCGCCGGGGAGGGTGACCACGGCGACTCCGCGGAGCGCCACCGCGCTGCGCATCGCGGCGTTGACGACCCGCGGGGCCTGGGCGGCGGTCGAGATCAGCTCGCGGTAGTTCGAGCACTCGACGAAGAGCCTGTCCGGGTGCGTCTCCTGGAAGTAGGACGAGCCGATCTCGTTGCTCGGGATGTGGCTCGCGATGGCGAGCACCGGGGCGGAGGAGCGGTGCGCGTCGTAGAGGCCGTTGATCAGGTGCAGGTTGCCGGGGCCGCAGCTGCCGGCGCAGACGGCGAGGCGCCCGGTGAGCTGCGCCTCCGCGCCGGCGGCGAAGGCGGCCGCCTCCTCGTTGCGCACGTGGATCCAGTCGATGCCTCCCTTCTCGGAGCCGCCGCTGCGGCGCACCGCGTCGACGATCGGATTCAGCGAGTCGCCGACGATCCCGTAGATGCGGGAGACGCCGGCGTCGATGAGCTGAGCGATGAGCTGGTCTGCGACCGTCTTCTGAGCCATGACCCCATTCGACCGGACCGGGCTGAGCGTCCGCTACTCCGGAAAGTGGAGATCCGGATCGGGTGCATCCCCCTCGGGACGGATGCCCTGCACCTCTAGCCTGGGAGTCGTCACAGGAACACCTCCGTACCGCTGATCCCGGGAGTCGCCATGAACCGCCGCAGAACCGCCCTCGTCCTGGCCGCCGGCGCGGCCCTCGCCCTCGGCCTGACCGGCTGCTCGGGCCTGAACGGCCTGATGGGAGGCGAGACCCGCGACGACGAGACCGGGGAGATCACCGAGGGCGGGACGACCGACGTCTTCCAGCTGCGCGTGGGCGACTGCCTGAACGGCGAGCTCAGCGAGGAGGCGACCGAGGTCACCGACGTGCCGACCGTGCCCTGCACCGACCCGCACGTCTACGAGGTGTTCCAGAACCTGACGATGGCCGATGCCGACGAGTACCCGGGCGAGTCCGTCGCGACGGAGCAGGCCGAGACCGACTGCGTCACGGCGTTCGAGTCGTTCACCGGGATCGGCTACCAGGACTCGGCGTACGACTTCAGCTACTACTACCCGACCGCCGAGAGCTGGGGCACGGGCGACCGCACGATCAACTGCATGATCACCGACCCGAACGGGCCGAGCACGGGCACGCTGGCGGGCGTCGCGGCCTGATCGCGATCCCCGCGCGCGGTGGTGCCGGTCCCGCCGAGCGCTCCGCGCGCGGCTCGGGTCAGTCGCGGTCGCGCGCGGGGAACAGGCGCAGGAGCAGGCCGGAGCCGATCCAGACCACGGCGATCCCCGCGACGAGCCAGGAGGCTCCGAGGCCGGACGCCGCTCCCGCCAGCACGGCGCCGACGGCCGCGGCGGCGGAGCGCAGCCCCGCGCCGATCGTGAACACCTGCGAGCGGACGGCGGCGGGGCTCTCCTGGTCGCGCAGCAGCAGCATCGCCGCGTTCGAGGGGGCCGTGAAGACGCCCGCGACCGCGAAGGCGGCGATCGCCACGACGACGCCCAGGTCGGGGACGGCGACCAGGAGGACGGCGCCGGTCGCGATGTAGGCGGCGCCCATGGTCCACGCCGGCGGACGGCGGGTCCAGCGGCGAGCCGCCACGGCGAGGGCGCCGAGCAGGCCGCCCACGGCGAAGGCGGTCAGGATCCACGCGGCGGCGTCGGTGCTGCCCAGCCGCTCCACCGAGAGGCTGATCGCCGCGACTCCCGCCGCTCCGCCCGCGACCTGGCTGAGCGTGCCCGCCGAGGTGACCACCGCGATCGGACGGTGCCGCACGAGGTGGGTGACGCCCGCGACGATCGTCCGCAGCACGCCGACGGTCGGCGCCGGACGAGCCTCCATCGCCAGGCCGAGCGACCCGACGACGCCGATGAGGGCGAGGACCGCCATGGCGAGCATCGCGGTCCGCGCTCCCCCGACTCCGACCGCGAGGCCCACGATCGCCGGCCCGCTGATCGAGGCGACCGTGTACGAGAGCGAGTCCTGCGCGTAGGCGCGGCGCGGCTCCGGGATGGCGCTCGTGACGAAGCTCGACATGCCGCCCATGTAGACGGGCGTCGCGAGCCCCGCGAGGAGCAGCAGCAGCACGATGAGCGGCGTCGGCACCTCGCCGAGGAAGGCGGCGACCGCGAAGGCGACGGCGGTCGTGAGCGCGGCGCCGACCAGGAGCCGGCGGGGGCGGCGGACCCGGTCGAGCACCGTGCCGACCAGCGGCGCGGCGATCACGGCGGGGAAGAGCGCCGCTCCGGTCAGGGCGCCGCCGAGCGCGACGTCGCCGAGACGCTCGACGGCGAGGACGGGGAGGGCGACGACCATGCCGGCGCTGGCCAGGCGGAGGGGGATCGACGCGGCCTGGTAGCTGACCGCGCTCATGCGGGACCGGGGATCGACATCACCTCCGATGGTGTCACGGCTGCGGGACCGGGTCGGCCGGGGAGGCAGGCCACCGGCGTCCGAGCGGCCTGCGGAGCCTGCCCTAGGCGATCGGCGTCCGCGCCGCGAGCTCGGCCGCCGCCGCGACGCCCAGGCGCCAGGGCGCGCCGTGGCCGGGCAGGAGTGTCCGCGCCCCGGTCCCGGCGAGGACCCGCAGCGAGTCGAGGGACTGCGCCGTGTCGGCGGTGGCGGCGCGCGCGACCAGGTGCGGGCCGGTGCGCGCGGAGTAGGGGTCGAGCGTGACCAGTGCGTCTCCGTCGATCACCGCGTCGCGCTCGGGCAGGTGCAGCGAGACGTGCCCGTCGGTGTGCCCCGGAGTCGCGAGCACGCGGGGCGATCCGGGCACGTCGAGCACCGCTCCGGCGGTCAGCGGCAGGGTCCCGTGCACGGGCGGCACCGCGAGCGCGCCCGCACGGGCCATCGCTCCGAGCACCGGGATCGCGGAGGGGTGCAGCAGCGGGTACACGAACGGGGTGCGCTGGCGGCGGTAGGAGTAGGGCTGCGCGGCGAGCGGCTGGTCGGCCACGTGCAGGTGCACGGGGACGCCCCGCCGGACGAGGCTGCGGGCGACGCCGAGGTGGTCGACGACGGTCAGCCGGCCGGCCTCCTCGATCAGGTAGAGGTTCGTCCAGGCGTGCTCGAGCCGGTGCACCCCGGGTGCGACGTCCCGGTGCAGGCTCGCGCCGCCCCCTCGCCGCTGCTGCCGGCCCTGCTGCTCGCGCTGCTGCTGCTCCATCGTGCTCCCGCCCCTCCGGGCCCGCGCCCGATCGCGACGACGCTACGAGCGTCTGCGACGGATCGGACAGGGCGTTGACGGCGGGGGTCCGCGTCGTGCAGGGCTCAGCGGCGCCGCCCGCGGAGGGCGAGCTGCACCGCGGCGAGCAGGAGGAGGACCGCGAAGAGGATCCCGGACACGCGCGCCGGCAGGAGGAAGGAGAGCGCCACTCCGGCGAAGGAGAACGCCGTGGCGGTGAGCCCGACCACGAGGCCTGCGCGCACGTCGAGCAGGCCTCGCCGGGCGTTCGCGATCGAGCCGGTGACCGCCGTCGGGATCATCGCGGCGAGCGAAGTGCCCTTGGCCAGGAGGTCCGCGAGCCCGAAGGCGCCGACCAGGACCGGCACGGCGATCGCTCCGCCGCCGATGCCGAAGAGGCCGGAGGCGACGCCCATCCCGATGCCGAGCCCCGCGAACCCGGGCCACACGCCCCAGCCCTCGGCGACGTCGCCGGTGTCGTTCGAGCCGAACACGGCCATCCGCACCGCCGCGGCCACGAGCAGCGCCACGAACATCCAGCGCAGCACCCCCAGAGGCAGCCGCGCGAGCAGCCAGGATCCGGCCACCGCCCCGAGCATCGCCGCAGCCGCGATCACCGCCGCCGGGACCCAGGCGACCTGGCCGGCGAGGGCGTAGCCGAACGCTCCGGCGACCGAGGTCGGAGCGATCGCGAGCAGCGAGGTGGCGGAGGCGCGGCGCTGGTCCATCCCGGCCCACGCGATCAGCATCGGCACCATCACGATCCCGCCGCCGACGCCGAACGCGCCCGACAGGGTCCCGCCGACCGCGCCGATCAGGGCCAGGACGAGCAGGGCGCGCGGGCGCATGCGCGCGGCCGTCCGATCGGGGAGGGGCGCCTGCGGGGCGGTCGCGTCGGTCACGGCTCCATGCCACCACAGCACCGGGCCGAGGGCGAATCGACGGGCGTCGACCGCGTTCCTGAGAGGATCGGCCCGGCCCGGCCCGCCTCTCTGGCAGTTGCCTGGGCGGGCCGGATCCGACCGTGACGTTCGGCGTCGACGGAGCGTCCTACCTGCATACCCCGCCTGATCGAGCGATCGGGCCCCGAGCGAAAGAGGAGACCATGGCCGAGACCACCGCGACCACCACCCGTCAGACCAGCACCGGATCCGGACGCACCGTGATCGAGGACGGCGTCATCGCCAAGGTCGCCGGCATCGCCGCGCGCGAGGTCCCGGGCGTCCACGCCCTCGGCGGAGGAGCGGCCCGAGCGATCGGCGCCATCCGCAGTGCGATCGGCAACGACGACCGCGGCCAGGGCGTCAAGGTCGAGGTCGGCGAGCGCCAGGTCGCCGCCGACATCACCATCGTCGCCGAGTACCCCGCGCCGCTGCAGAAGGTCGCCGAGGACGTGCGCTCCGCCGTCGCCGACGCCATCCAGCACATCGCCGGCATGGAGGTCGCCGAGATCAACGTGACCGTCCAGGACGTCCACATCCCCGAGGACGACACCCAGGAGTCCGACCCGCGCGTCGTCTGACCCGTTCCCCCCGCACCGACGCCCCGGGCCGAACGGCACCGGGGCGTCGGCGTGTCGGCGACCCTGCGCCGACCCCCGCGCCCCTCCCCGACCGGAAACCGACCCCGCACCCCGATGTGGGGCCCCCGCCCCCGAACCCCTGACCCGAACAGGAGCGATGACATGGAGAAGTCCTGCGTCCGCCCCCTCGACCTGGACGACGCCGTCGCCCTCGTCGGCATCCTCGCCGCCCTCCAGGCCCTCCTCGACAGCGGCGGCCTCCCCGCTGAGGAGGTCGAGGCCCTGCGCCACGGCCTCGAGCAGGGCGGCGCCCTCCTCCCCGGAAGCGACGAGAACGAGATCGCGACGGCTCTGGGTGGGCTGAACGCCCGCCTGCGTGGGACCATCGGGTGATCGCGCCGCGCTCGACGTTCCCGTAGCCTTCATCCGCGCTCGTGTCGACCCCGGAGACGCGCTCCCCCGCCCACGGGTAGCGTCCGGTCCGGTCCCGCACTCCCACGGGGTCGCTGAACCCCGAGAGCCGGAGGAGATCCGATCGTGAACGGTGACCACTTCGTCCTCTCGACCGCGACGCCGTGGGACGACCGCACCGAGATCATCGGCGTGTACGCCTCGGAGGCATGGGCCCGCGAGGCCGCGGCCGCATGGCTCGGCTCGCCGGACCGCGAGGCGTTCCCCCGGTGCGTCATCGAGGGCTGGAGCGGCGCGCACCTCCTCGGCCGCGAGGTCGTCGAGGCCCTCGGCTTCGACGACGAGGGCGGCGACGAGTCGCTGGGCGGCCCCCGCAGCCTCTGACCTGGCGGGCTAGCCGCCCCAGTGCGACGGGCGCTCGAAATGCGACGGCAGCGTGGTCGCCGCATCCCCTCGGGCGCTGTTCACCTGCGCCTGGGTGAGGTAGACCGCCTCGGCGAGCCGCGCACCGGACACGTCCGCATCACGAAGGTCCACCCCGAGCAGGTCGCACCGCTGCAGATCCGCACCCCGCAGATCCGCGGCGAGGAGGAGCGCGCCCCGCAGATCCGCCCCCCCGCAGGTCCGCGTTCCGGAGCGATGCACCCGCCAGATCGGCACCCGGAGCGAGCCGACGGCCCCTCGACCGGCGGGCAGCCGGCGCCGCTCCTGCGCGAGCGGCCGCGCTCGCCGCGATCAGGAGCGGCCGGGACGCTCCGTACTCCGCGTCGACGTCGACCGCGACCATCTGCTCCGGCTCGCCGAGCGTGTGCGCGTGCACCGCGTCGAACCGCTCGCGTAGCTCGTCGAGGAGCGGCGCGCCGACGCCGGGCAGCGCCAGAGCGGAGTCGAGGTACCAGAGCAGCTCGTGCAGGCGGCGCATCAGCGGGAACACCGCGAACATCCGCTCGCGCACGGCCGGGTCGGACCGCCAGGAGACGCCGCCGAACGTCTGCTGCGAGACCTTCTGACCGGCGCCGAAGCAGTCGAAGACGGTGCAGCCGACGAAGCCCTGGGGCCGGAGCCGGCGGTGGATCATGCACGCGTCCTCGCCGTCGAGGTTGACGCACGGGTCCCCGGCGCGCTTGTCGAACGGGAAGTCGGCGGAGCGGGCGAAGGCGAGGGCGACGCAGCACAGGCCGAAGCAGTTCGCGCAGTCGGCGCCGAGGTCCTCCCGGCGGCCGAGCTCGACCCTGGTGCGTGACGTCATCCGTCCGAGCCTACGCGCGGCGGCGCCTCCGGATCAGTGCGCGAGCGCGAGCACGCCGACGACCAGAACGCCGAGGCCCACGATCCCGAGCAGCGAGACGAGGCTCTCCTTCCAGGAGAGGCCCGCGCGAACGACGGCGATGAGGGCGATCCCCGCGAGCGTGGCGACGTAGACGCCCGCGCCGATCCGCAGCGCGACCGTCGCGTCGATCCAGCCCAGCGCCGCGGCACCGAGCGCGAGGACCGGCAGCGACGCCGAGGCGAGCGCCCCGCCCGCGATCCGCAGCATCGTTCCCGACTCCGCTCGCGAGGGCGTCGCCGCGTGCACGACCTGGTGCGCGATCACCTCGGCGACGAAGCCCGCGGCCGAGATCCCGATGATCGAGATCACGAGGCTCTGGAGGGCGTGGACCGCGTCGGGGTGGTCGCCGACGAGGTAGATCATCACCACGGCCAGGCCCGTGAAGGTCGCGTAGACGCGCTCCTTGAGGGCGCGGGCGATCTCGTCGAGGGGGCGGCGGGTCCGCTCCGCCCACCGGCCGGCGCGGCCCGGGCGCAGGCGCACGGGCGTCATCCGGTCGGCGGGTGCGGTGCGGCCCTCGTCGGCCGCTCCGTCAGTAGGAGGCGGAGTCGACACGTGCCGCGGAGGAGTCGCCCGAGTGCCGCGCCGCGAGGTCGCCGAGGATGGTCGCGGAGCCGCTGGTGCCGAAGCGGGTGACGCCGAGGCCGCGGTAGGCGAGGAGCGTGTCGAGGTCGCGGACTCCGCCGGACGCCTTCACCTGGACGGCCTCCGAGACGGCGCCGCGCATGAGGCGGAGGTCGTGCTCGTTCGCGCCTCCGCCCGCGAAGCCGGTGGCGGTCTTCACGAAGTCCGCGCCGGCGCGCTCGGCGGCCCGGCTGCCCTCGACGACCTGCTCGTCGTCGAGGAGGCTCGTCTCGAGGATGACCTTGACGACGTGGCCCTCGGCGGCCTCGACCACGGCGCGGACGTCGTCCTCGACGTCCTGGAGCAGGCCGCTCCGGAGGCGGCCGATGTTGACGACCATGTCGAGCTCGGACGCGCCGTCGGCGAGCGCCTGACGCGACTCCGCGACCTTCGCCGCGGTCGAGGTGGTGCCGTGGGGGAAGCCGATGACCGTGCCGACCAGGACGCCGGAGCCCTCGAGCCGAGCGACCGAGTGGGCGATGTCGGAGGGGCGGACGCAGACGCTGAACACGCCGGACGCGCGCGCCTCGTCGAGCTGGGCGTCGACCTCGGCGCGGGTGAGCTCGGGCTTCAGGATCGCGTGGTCGATGAGCGCCGCGATCTCGGCGACGGTGGGCAGGCTGGAGTCGGTCATCCGCACATTTTACGTCCGCCGGCGGGACGACGAAGGCCCGCGATCCTTCGATCACGGGCCTTCGGTCGTTCACGCCGCTAGCGGCGCTCGGTCACCAGCTGGACTTGGTGATGCCGGGCAGCTCGCCGCGGTGCGCCATGTCACGGAAGCGGACACGCGAGATGCCGAACTTCGTGAGGTTGCCGCGGGGGCGGCCGTCGACGGCGTCGCGCGAGCGGACGCGGACGGGCGAGGCGTTGCGGGGGAGCTTCTGGAGGCCGACGCGGGCGGCCTCTCGGGTCTCGTCGGTCCCGGCCGGGTCGACCAGGGCCTTCTTCAGCTCGAGGCGCTTGGCGGCGTAGCGGTCGACGATCACCTTGCGCTGCTCGTTGCGGGCGATCTTGCTCTTCTTGGCCATACTTAGCGCTCCTCGCGGAAGTCGACGTGCTTGCGCACTACGGGGTCGTACTTCTTGAGCACGAGACGGTCGGGGTCGTTGCGGCGGTTCTTCTTGGTCACGTAGGTGTAACCGGTGCCGGCCGTCGAACGGAGCTTGATGATCGGACGGACGTCCTGCTGCTTGGCCATTAGATCTTCACCCCGCGAGCGAGAACATCCTTGACGACGGACTCGATGCCACGGGCGTCGATGACCTTGATGCCCTTGGCCGAGAGGGTCAGGGTGACGTTACGGCGAAGCGACGGCACGTAGTACGTCTTCTTCTGCACGTTCGGGTCGAAGCGGCGCTTGGTGCGCCGGTGCGAGTGCGAGATGGCGTGCCCGAAGCCGGGGACGGCTCCGGTCACCTGGCAGACTGCTGCCATGGTTTCCTCCATGTGTGGTTACCGTGGATCACGCGCGGCACGAAGCCCCGCCCGACCCACCCAAGGTCACTTGTCGGCGCACCGCCCGCCTGTCCGGCCGGAGCCGGAGCTCCTGCCCGGTGGGCAGCACGCAAGCGCGTGCAGATGCACGCAACCTCGCTAGGCTACGCGACCCGGGCGGCGGCCGCAACAGGGTGGGACACTGCCCCGACAGGGTGGGACACTGCCCCGACAGGGTGGGACACTGCCCCGACAGGGCGGGCACGCCGCCCCGACGTGCACGGGGACTTCCTGGGAGGTTCCGGCAGAAGTGGCCTCCCGTACCCCCCGAGCAGGGCGTTCGTGTACCTTGCGCCTTCCTCGCGGGTCGACGACCGCCCTACTCTGAGCCGACCGCGGGCGCCCGCTCCCGGCAGCAGCCGGGAGTAGCAGCACATGCGCCAGTCCTTCCTCCGTTCCCTCGTCGCCGCGGCCGTGCTCGTAGCGGGCGCAGGACTCAGCGTCGTGGCCGCGCCGACCGCGTCGGCGGCGCCGGTCTTCAGCACCGCGTGCTTCACCTCCCCGAAGGTCTCGACGGTGTCGCAGTACACCGTTCCCGCGACCGGGGTCTCGACGGTCCGCGCCGTCCTCAGCGGCCAGAACGGCGGGAAGGGTGCGAGCGGCCTCGGGACGGGCAACGCCGGCGGACGCGGCTCCAGCCTCGTCGTGGAGGTGCCCGTCACACCCGGGCAGGTGCTGGAGATCGGGCGCCTCACGGGCGCCCCGGCCGGAGCGGCAGGCGCCACGCGCTACGTGAACGGCGGCGTCTACGCGGGCGACTCCGGCGGCGCGGGCGGCGACGCCCAGTACCTCAGCACGGCCGGCTCGGACGGCTGTCAGCACGCCCTCGCCGTGGCGGCGGGCGGCGGAGGCGGCGGCGGGCGGTCCTCGGTCGGCGGCGACGCCGACGCCGGCAGCGGCGCGAGGGGCGGCGGGAACGGCGGCAGGAACAACGCGGCCGACGGCGGCGGCGGCGGCGCGGCCGGGCAGAGCTCGGGCGGCTCGCCCGGCGCCCGCGGCTACAGCACGTTCGGCGAATGCGCCGACGGCAACAACGGCCAGTGGGGCGTGTTCCTCAACGACGGCAAGGGCGCCGACGCCGGCGCCTCCCGCGGCGGCGGAGGCAACTGCTCGTTCCCCGGCCACAGCGGCGGCGGCGGCGGGGCCGGCTGGTGGTACGGCGGCGGCGGCGGATCGCCCTACGTGTTCGGCAGCATGAACGACACCCTCGGCGTCATGAACGACCCCGGCGCCGGCGGCGGCGGCTCGAGCTACGTGCACCCGAGCGTGACGAGGATCTCGCAGACGGCCGGCCCGACGGCGGCCGACCCCGTTGTCGCTCCGGTGTACGACACCGCCGTGACCGTGACGCGCACCCCCGACTTCTCGATGCTCGGGCAGGAGGTCACCGTCACCGCGAGGGTGACCATCCCGAGCCTGGGCCGGCCGGTGGCCGCCGGCGGCACCGTCGAGATCCTCACCGGCGCGGGCACCAGCAGGGTGACCCTCGACGCGGACGGCGTCGGCGTGCTGACCACGAGGGACATCCCGCAGGGCTGGAACGAGATCCGCGCGCACTACCCCGACACCATCACCCCCGCCGAGGCGGGACGCGGGAGCTGGTCGGCGCTCCCCGCTCTGCGCCACGAGGTGCGCGCGTGCGCCGCGACACCCGTCATCACCCGGCAGCCCTCGGACATCGCGGGCGTCACCAACCAGATCTACACGCTGACGATGGGCGTGAGCGTCTCGGCCGTCTACGGCGGCATCCCCGCCGTGTCCTGGGAGAGGTCCACGGACGGCGGCGCCACGTGGAAGCCCGCGCTCGGCCGGGCGGGCGCCCGGGAGGACGGGACCGCGTTCCTCGAGGCCGGCCCCGATCCCACCGGCTCCTACCGCTACCGGGCGACCCTGACCACCTGCGGGGGCAGCGTCCGCAGCGAGCCGGCCACCGTGGCGGTGGGCGGCGTGCGCTTCGACCTGTCGACGCTCCCGCAGAAGGCGTACGGCGACTCCTTCGACGCGAGCCCCTACGCGCAGGCCGTCGATGTGCCCGGCCGCTCGATCGTCCTGAGCAGCAGGACCGCCGAGACCTGCTCCGTCAGCGGCATGAGGGTGACCGTGCTCCACGCCGGCGTCTGCACGCTCGCGGCGAGGCTCGACGCGCTCGCTCCTCTGGGCTGGGCGGGCGAGCCCCTGCAGAGCTTCACGGGGAAGCCGAAGGCGCTCACGGTGACCGCTCCGACGGTCGACTACCCGCGAGGCGCGCCGTCCCCCGACCTGCGCTGCACGGCCGCCTTCGTCGGCACCGACACCTTCGGCGCCCCGCTCACGGCCGGCGTCTACCGGCCGATCGTCACGGCGGACGACGTCATCTACCGCTTGATCCCGAACTGGCCCACCTCCACCTTCACCACCTTCACCACGCGGTGCAGCGGCGCGAAGGTCAGCAGCGACTACACGATCGCGGGGTACAAGGACGGCGCGCTGCGCATCGTCGCGGCCGTCCCGATGGTGACCGCCTCCTCGCCCTCGTCGACCTACGGATCCACTCCCCCCGCGATCACCGCCTCCGTGACCGGCTCCCCCTCGGGGACGGTCTCCTGCGGCGCCTTCGCGGCGTCCGACACCGGATTCACGACGCCGCTGGCGCTCTCCGCGACGACCCCCGTCGGCCGCTACCCCACGCGCTGCTCCGGCCTGACGAACCCCTCGGGACAGCTGATCACCATCGACGGCGCGCTCACGATCTCGCCGGCGCCCCTCTCGGTGACCGCGTCGAGCCCTGGGACGCAGGCGCACGGCACCGCGACCGCCCCGACGGTGACCTGCACGGCCGACGGCTTCGCAGGAACCGACCGGTTCGTCACCGAGCCGACCGGCGCCTACTACACGGCGGACGGCACCGGGAAGGTGACGATCGGAGCGCGCACGCCCGTCGGCGACTACGTCACGCGGTGCGACGGAGGCGACGCGGGGCCGAACTACACCCTCCGGTCGATCCCCGGCACCTTCGCGCTGGCCGACCGCTCGGCCCCCGTCGTGACCGTGCCCGCCGCCGTCACGGCCGAGCCGGCCGACGTCTCCGGCGCCGTCGTCACCTTCGCGTCCTCCGCGCAGGACGCGGTCGACGGAGCCGTGGGCTCGACCTGCACGCCCGCCTCGGGAAGCGTCTTCCCGATCGGGGACACGACGGTCGACTGCACCGCGGACGACGAGGCCGGCAACACCGGCACGTCCTCGTTCCGGATCACGGTCCGGAAGTTCTCGCAGACGGTCGCCTTCACCTCCTCGCGGCCGACCGCGCCGACGGCGCTGGGCACCTTCACTCCGACGGCCACCGGCGGCGGCTCCGGGAGCCCCGTCTCGATCGGAGCGACCGGATCCTGCGCGATCGCCGACGGCGTCGTGACCTTCACCCGGAGCGGCACCTGCACCGTGACCGCCGACCAGGCCGGCGACGACCACTACACCGCGGGGCACGCCTCCTTCGATCTCGAGGTCGCGAAGGCGTCGCAGACGCTGACGGTCGCGGTGCCGAAGACCGGCGTCCTGGAGTCGACCGGCGTCGCCACGGCGACCTCGAGCTCGGGACTGCCGGTGCTCGTCAGGACCTTCTTCGGCTGCACCGTCGCCCCCGACGCGACGGGTGCGCAGATCCTGACCTACACCGAGCCCTCGACCTGCGGCGTGCAGTTCGACCAGCCGGGCGACGACGTGTACGCGGCCGCCGACGGCCTGGTGCGCTTCGTCCCGATCTCGCGGATCCCCCAGACCGTCGTCGTCACCTCGACTCCGCCCGACCGGGTGTTCACCGACGACCGGTACACGGTCGAGGCGACCGGCGGCGGCTCGGGCAACCCGCTCGTGATCGCGGTGATCGAGAACGGCAACTGCACCATCGCGGACGACGTGGTGACGTTCTTCGGCGACGGCACCTGCACGGTGACGATCGACCAGGCCGCGGACGATCGGCACGACGCCGCTCCGCAGGTCCGGCAGGTCATCACGGTCGGGACTCCCGAGGGGAACCTCTCCTTCGGGAGCACCGCGCCCCCGCACGCGATGTCGCTCGAGACGTACCGGCCGACGATCGTGCCCGGCCCGTCGAAGGGCGTGCCCGTGCTCTCCGCGAGCCGAGACTGCTCGATCCTCCCGGACGGCGTGACTGTGCGGAACGACGGGGCCGGGCTCTGCGTGCTGTCCCTCGACCAGCCCGGAGACGGCTACTGGCCCGCGCGGCACGCCGAGCAGGAGTACTCGATCTACTTCCTCCCGCAGACGGTCCGGATCACGAGCGCGCCTCCGGTCGGCGCCGCCCTCGGGGACACCTACCGCCCCGTGATCGAGGGCGGCGCCTCGGGCATCGCTCCGTTCCTCCTCACCACCGCGTCGTGCTCGGCGAAGGACGGCGTGGTCACCTTCACCACGAAGGGCGTCTGCGGCGTCTTCGCCTACCAGAACGGCAACCGGCAGTACGACAGCGCCCGGCCCGCCGTGCAGGAGGTGGAGGTCGGCTACGCGCCCGGCTCCGTGGCGTTCACGACCGCCGTCCCGACCGACGCGAAGGTGGGCGGATCCTTCACTCCCGCCTTCACGCGCGGACCGTCCTCCGGCCCCTCGGTGCTCAGCGTCTCGGGCGCCTGCTCGGACGGCGAGAACGGCGCCGTCCGGTTCGACTCCGCGGGCACCTGCACGCTGACGGCGATCCACTACCGCGACGCCGCCTACGGCACCGCGCGGGCGGTCCAGACCTTCGAGATCACCGCGACCGCGCAGACCGTCGCCTTCACCTCGACCGCGCCGTCGACGGCCGCGGCCGGCGACACGCTCACTCCGACCGCGACGGGCGGCGCGTCCGGGCTCCCCGTGACGATCGGAGCGACCGGCGCCTGCACGCTCGCGGACGGCGTCGTCACCTTCGCCGGCAGCGGCACCTGCACCGTCACGGCGGACCAGGCGGGCGACGGGCGCTACGCCGCGGCGGCGCAGGCCTCGCAGACCGTCGCGGTCACGCAGCTCGCGGGCACCGTCGCGTTCGGCGGCGATGCTCCGGCCGAGGCCCGGGTCGGGGGCTCCTCGACGGCCGCGGTCGTCGCCGGCCCGTCCAGTGCCCCCCCGGTGCTGACGGCCTCCGGCGCCTGCTCCGTCGGGCCCTTCCGACTGGTCTCCTACGACTCCGCCGGCACCTGCACGCTGACGCTGGACCAGGCGGGCGACATCCGCCACAGCGCAGCGCCGACGGCCGTGCGCAGCTTCGAGATCACCCGGGTCGCGCAGACCGTGGCCTTCACCTCGCAGGCGCCGGACTCGGCGCTCGCGGGCGGCACCTACCGCCCGACCGCGACCGGCGGAGCCTCGGGGCGCCCCGTGGTGCTCGGCGCCTCCGGATCCTGCACGCTCACGAACGGGGTCGTCGCCTTCACCGGATCGGGCACCTGCACGGTGACCGCCGACCAGACGGGCGACGCCCGGTACGACGCGGCGGAGCGGGCCTCGCAGGTGATCGCGGTCGGACTGCTCGCGGGCACCGTCTCCTTCGGCGGCAGCGCGCCGACCGGCGCGACGGTCGGCGGGACGACCACCCCGCGGATCATCGCCGGGCCCTCCACGGCGCGTCCGGTGCTGACCGCCTCCGGAGCATGCTCGGCGGCCGCGGGAGTCGTGTTCTACGACTCCGTCGGCACCTGCACGCTGACGCTCGACCAGGCGGGCGACTCGCGGTACGGCGCCGCTCCGCAGGCCGTCCGCACCTTCGCGATCGGCGCCCTCGGCCAGACGCTGGCGTTCGCCTCGCCGGTCCCCGACGCGGCGGTCGCGGGGGGCTCCTACACGCCCGTCGTGACGGCCGGCGCGTCGAGCGCCCCCGTGGTGCTCGGAGCGGCTGGGTCCTGCACGGTCGCGGACGGCGTCGTGACCTTCACCCGCTCCGGCACCTGCACGGTGACCGCGGACCAGGCCGGGGACGAGCGCCACTCGGCGGCTCCGCGGATCACGCAGTCGGTGGAGGTCGGCACGGCGGCGGGAGCGGTGTCGTTCCGCGACGCCGCTCCGACGGACGCCCGGATCGGCGGCTCCTGGACCCCGTCGATCGTCCGCGGCCCGTCGAGCGCCGACCCGGTGCTCGACGCCTCCGACTCCTGCTCGCTGGGAGAGGACGGCACGGTGTCGTACGACTCCGTCGGCACCTGCACGCTGACGCTGGACCAGGCCGGCGACGACGCTCACGCGCCCGCGGAGCAGGTCGTCCGGACGTTCCCGATCGGCAAGGCGCGGCAGACGGTCGCCTTCACCTCCGCGGCTCCGAGCACGGCGATCGCGGGCGGCCGCTACACGCCGACCGCGACGGGCGGCTCCTCCGACCTGCCGGTCACGATCGGCGCCACGGGCGCGTGCTCGCTCGCGAGCGGCGTCGTGACCTTCAGCGGATCCGGCACCTGCACCGTCACCGCGGATCAGGCCGGCGACGCCTCGCACGACGCGGCTCCCCGGGCGACCCAGTCGATCGCGGTCACCGCGGTCGTCCCGCAGAAGAAGAAGGCGCAGAAGGTCGCCTTCTCGACCGCGATGCCGTCCTCGCCCGAGAAGGGGATCGCCTACCCGGTCGCGGCCACCGCCTCCTCCGGTCTGCCCGTGAAGCTGTACGCGAGCGGCAGCTGCACGCTGACCGCGACCGGCGCGGGCACGGCGACGGTGCGGCTGACGGGCGCGGCGAGCTGCACCGTCCGGGCCACGCAGGCGGGCGACTCGGCGTGGCTCGCCGCGACCTCGGTGACGCAGTCGCTGCAGGTGAAGTCCTCCACCCGCGCCGACCTCACACTGACGCTGGCGCCGGCGCCGGGACTGGCGGCGACGGCTCCCCTCTCGGGCACGATCACCGTCCGGAACACCGGCACTCGGGACGCGGCGACGACGACCACCCGGGTCGTCGTCAGCGGAACGGTGGCGAGTGCGCCCGGCGCCGTGCAGACGAAGGGCTCGGCCGCGGGCACGACGGTCCTCACCTGGACCGCGCCGAGCGTCTCGGCCGGGCGGAGCACCACCTACTCGGTGACGCTCGTCGACCGGCCGGCCGCCACGACGATCGACGCCAGGGTGTCGACCGCCGCCGCCGATCCCACGCCGGCGAACAACGCGGTCAGGCGCACCTTCCGGTAGAGGCTGCGGGGAGGGAGGGGTGTCGCGCCGCGTTGCCCGCTCCCTCCCCGACCGCTACGGTCGCGGGGACGCTCCGGGGGACGGGGCTCGCGAGGGGGGCCCGTGGACCGGTTGAGGCGACGCGCGCTGCTGCTGGGGATCGCCTCCTCGGCGGTCGCGCTGACGGGGTGCACGCCCGCCCGGCCCGCTCCCGCGGCGCTCCCGCCGGGCACGGCGCCGGCGGCGGTGCTGCCGTCCGCCGCTCCGACGGCCGTCCCGACCCCTCCCCGCCCCGTGCCGACCATGACCGCCGCGGCGACTCCGGTGCGGCGGAAGGCGCCGCTGCCCTCCGGCACGATCTCGGAGCTGCCCGGCGAGGGGAGCACGCTCGCCTGGACCGTCGACGACGGCGCCGACTCCGACGTGGTCGCCGCCTACGCGCAGTTCGCCCGGGACACCGGAACCCGGCTGACCTTCTTCCTCAACGGGAAGTACGACTCGTGGACCGTGAACGCGCCGCTGCTGGCTCCGCTCGTCGCCTCCGGGCAGGTGCAGCTCGCGAACCACACCTGGTCGCACGCCGACCTGACGAGCCTCTCGAGCGACGGCGTGCAGGAGGAGCTGGGCCGCAACGGCGACTTCATCCGCTCGACCTACGGGGTGGAGGCGGCGCCCTTCTACCGGCCGCCGTTCGGCTACACGGACGAGCGGAGCCGGGCCGCCGCGGCGGCGATCGGCTACACGGCGACGGTGCTCTGGTACGGCTCGCTCTCGGACTCCGGGCGGATCACGCCGGAGCAGGTGGTCGGCTTCGCGGACCAGTGGTTCCTGCCGCAGCACATCGTGATCGGGCACGCGAACTTCGATCCTGTGACGCAGGTCTACGCGCGGCTCGTCGACATCCTCCGCGAGCGCTCGCTCGAGACGGTGACCCTCCGCGACGTGTTCGCGGTCTGAGCGCCTCCCCGCCGACGTTGGTCAGCGCGCGGGTCAGCGCGCGGGTCGGCGCAGCGCGGCGCGCGCGGCGGCGGAGACGGCCGCGGCGACCGCGTCGAGGGCGGGCGTGTGCAGGGCCCACTGCTGCCAGTAGAGGAGGACGTCGACGGGGTCGCCGCCCAGCTCGACCAGGCCCTCGCCGCCGACCGGGGCCTGCAGCTCGGGCAGCATCCCCCACCCCATGCCGAGGCGCACGGCCCGCTCGAAGTCGGTCGACCCGGGGACGCGGTGCTGCGGCGGGCGGCCCTCGACGCCGGCGGCTCGGAGGAAGTCGTCCTGCAGGCGGTCCTTCTCGTCGAAGACGACCAGCGGAGCGCTCGCGAGACCAGCCGTGCCGCCGTCCGGGAACCAGCGCTCGGCGAACGCAGGCGAGGCCATGGCGCGGTACCGCATCACTCCGAGGGGCGCGACGGTGCAGCCGAGCACCGCCTCCGACTCTCCGGTGACGGCCGCCAGCACGGTGCCGTCGCGGAGGAATGCGGTGGTGTGCGCCTGGTCCTCGCGGTGCAGCTCCACCACGACGTCGGGGACGGAGGCGAGCGCGGGCAGCACCCAGGTGGCCAGGGAGTCGGCGTTGACGGCGAGCGGGAGGACGACGGGGCCCGCCCCCGCCGCGTCCTCGCCGCCGAGCGAGCGGACGGCGTCGTCGGCGAGGAGCTCGATCTGACGGGCGAGGCGGAGGAGCCCGGCACCGGCCTCGGTCGCGACGACGGGGCGCGAGCGCACCAGCAGGACGCGGCCGGCGGCGGTCTCGAGCGCCTTGATCCGCTGGCTGAGGGCGGAGGGGGTGATGTGCAGGGCCCGGGCGGCGGCGTCGAAGGAGCCGTACCGGACGGAGGCGGCGAGCGCGCGCAGGCGGGAGAGGTCGAGGTCGTCGGTCAGCATCAGTGCTGCTTACGGTACTGAAGGAGCATGAGCTGGTCTACAGAAGGGCCCCGCCCTAGCGTCGGAGCGTGTCCCCCCTCCTCGCCGCCCTCTCCGGCCTCGGCTTCGGCCTCTCGCTCATCATCGCCATCGGCGCGCAGAACGCCTTCGTGCTCCGCCAGGGCCTCCGCCGCGAGCACGTGCCCGCCGTCGTCGCGATCTGCGCACTCTGCGACGCCGCGCTGATCGTGCTCGGGATCGCGGGGATCGGAGCGGTCCTGGAGTCGGCGCCGTGGCTGCTGGTGGTGATCCGCTGGGGCGGCATCGTCTTCCTCCTCGCCTACGCGGCGATGGCGGCGAGACGCGCACTGCGGCCGGGGACCCTCGACGGCGATCCGGCCGGCGTCTCGACGTCGCTCCGCACGGCGATCGGCACGTGCCTGGCGCTCACGCTGCTGAACCCGCACGTCTACCTGGACACGGTCGTGCTGCTCGGGTCGGTGGCGAACACGCACGGCGACGAGCGCTGGTGGTTCGGGGCGGGGGCGGCGGCCGGGAGCGTGCTGTGGTTCACCGCTCTCGGCTTCGGGGCGCGCGCGCTGCGGCCGCTGTTCCGGAGCCGCGGGGCCTGGCGGATCCTCGACGCGGCCGTGGCGGTCGTGATGGTCGTGCTGGCGGTGTCGCTCGCGCTGCACTGAGGGCCTAGTGGTGCACTGCTTGTTCTACTAACATTGTGAACATGTTGTTCCGGGTCGACCACTCCGCGGCGGGCACGCTCGCCGACCAGCTGGAGTCGCAGGTGCGCTCGGCCGTCGCCCGGGGCGAGCTCTCGGCGGGCGACCGCCTGCCGCCCGCCCGCGAGCTCGCCGACTCGCTCGGCATCAACATGCACACCGTGCTGCGCGCGTACGCCGCCCTGCGCGACGACGGGATCCTCCAGATGCGCCGGGGCCGCGGCGCGTGGATCACGGAGTCGGCCGGGCCCGGGCTCGTGCGCGTCACCGCCCTGGTCGACGAGCTGCTCGCGGAGGCCCGTCGCAGCGGCATCACCCCGGCGGAGCTCGTCCGCCTGATCGAGAGGACCGGATCATGACCGCCACCGCCGACCGCCGCCGCGAGCTCCTCGCCGCCGCGTCCCTCCTGCTCCCCGCCGCCGGAGTGCTCGTCTCGCGCCTCGTCCTGGACGACGCGCTGCCCGCGGAGCTCGCCTCGCACTGGTCGGGCACCGGGGCGGCCGATGCGACCGCGTCGACGGGCGCTCTGCTCGCGATCGCCCTCGTGCTCTCCGGGCTCCCGGCCGTCGCGGGCCTCGTGGCGGCGGTCGTCGGGCGCGCCCCGCGGCTCCTGCTGGCGACCCTCGGCCTCGTGGCCGGGCTGGGCGCCTCCGCCTGGGCAACCTCGGTCGGCACGACGCTCGCGGCCGGGCGCGCCGAGGGGGCGGAGCTCGGCGGGTGGCTGCTCGCGCTGCTCGGAGGGATGCTCTTCGCCGTCGTGCCCGCGCTGATCGCTCCGGGCACCCGGCGCGCCTCCCGCCTGGCCACCGGCCGCCTGCCGCTGGCGGCGGAGGAGACCGGCGCCTGGTCGCAGACGCTGACGGGCCCGGTGTTCGCCGTCGCCGCGATCGCCACGGCGGCGGGCGCGGCCCTCTCCCTCGCGACGCTCGCCGCGGCGGGCGCCACCGGTCCGGCGATCGCGATGGCCGTCGTCCTCGGCGTCGTCGCGCTGGTGCTCCTCTCCTTCTCCCGCCTGAGGGTGACCGCCGACCGCCGCGGCCTCCGCGTCGTCACGACCGCCCTCGGCATCCCGCTGCGCCGCATCCCGCTCGACACCATCGCCTCGGCCGGCACGGCCCAGCTGCGGCCGTCGGAGTGGGGCGGCTGGGGGTACCGGGTGATGCCGGGCCGCTCGGCGGTCATCCTGCACGCCGGGCCGGGGCTGGTGGTGACGACGGACCGCTCGCGCGAGTTCGCGATCAGCCTCGACGACCCCGAGACCCCCGCGGCGCTGCTCGAGACCCTGCGCTCGCGGGCCTGAGGCGCCGACCCGTCAGTCGACCACGATCCGGACGAGCGTCGTGACGGCGTCCACCGCGTTCACGTAGGAGTAGTGCCGCGAGGTCGGGAAGGCGAGGTGCCGTCCGGGCTCCAGCCGCACGGGCTCCTCGCCCTCCCGCTCCAGGAGGAGCGCGCCGGCGGTGACGAGCAGGATCTCGTGCCACCCCTCGGGGTCGGGCTGCGCGTCGTAGCGGTCCCCGGGGCCGAGCGTCCAGGTCCAGAGCTGGGCCTCCCGGCGCGCGGGGACGGAGGAGAGCAGGACGGCGACGCTCGCCTCGCCCGCTCCCCGCCAGGCGACCTGGTCGATCGCCGCGGGCGCG
>NZ_PSVU01000037.1:0-38740 GCF_002932515.1 Rathayibacter sp. AY1D5 | reverse complement strand
GATGTCGATCGCGGGTCTCTGTACCCGCTCGTCTCTGCCTGGCTACGGCAAGGTCGTACCTGAGCTATAGATTGAAGATCTTGTGATTCTTGAGGGCTGGTGACGATGCGAGCGGACTCACCGTTGTGGCGGGTGATGGGCGACCCCGCGCAGGCTGTAGAAGCCGCAGCGCTCGCGCGCGTGTGCCAGCTCCTCCCGGACGATGGCATCGCGCGAGCGTGGGCGAACGTCAGCTTCACGGACAGCGACGGGAAGCTCAACGAAGTCGACGTTCTGATCCTCACCCGGGCGGGTCTGCTCCTCGTCGAGTTGAAAGGCTGGCACGGAGACGTCTCAGGCGACCAGCACAGCTGGATGCACGCGGGCCGGCGCGAGCCGAACCCCCGCAAGCTGGCCAATCTCAAGGCGAAACGACTCGCCAGCGTCCTGAAGGATCTCGCGCGGGCCAACGGTGCTCCTGCCAACACGGTGCCCTTCGTCGTCGAGGCTGTCGTCCTGCACGGACAAGACTCACGGGTGAACCTCGATCGATACGGGGCAGAGGCGGTGTTCGCACTCGATGGTTACAAGGTGAAGAGCGCCGGAGAGCCCCTCCGGTTGTTCTCGGAGGTGCTCGCGGCGCCGCCGACGCACTCCCTCATTGATCGCACCGCAGCGAAGACCATCGATGCGCTCATGAATGCTGCCGGCCTGATGCCACGCGCGAAGCAGCGGATGATCGGCCAATTCGCTCTCGATTCGAGCGATCCGCATGGCGAGGGTCCCGGCTGGCAGGACTTCCTCGTCACCCACCCTCGAGCCAAAACGAAGCACCGCATCCGCCTCTTCCCGTACCCCAAGGGCTCGAGTAAGGACGCACGCGCAGAGGTCGATCGGCGCGCTCAGCGGGAGTTCCGGCTGACCTACGGCGTCATCCATCCGGGCATCATCGGACCGACGGAGCTGCTCGACTCCGAGGAGGGTCCGGCTCTCGTCTTCGCGCACGATCCGGATGAGGCAAGCCTCGAGGAGTACCTCGTAGAGCATGCCGACGAGCTCGACTTCGCGGATCGGGAGCGTCTCGTGCAGCAGCTCGCCGAGCTGGTGCGGTTCGCCCATGGGCAGCGGCTCACCCACCGCGCCCTGTCGCCGGTCAGCGTCCGAGTCACGTCGAACACGGACGGGACGACCCTCCGTATCCGAGACTGGGATCTCGCGCGGCGACCGGAAGCCGGAACGACGACCGCCACGCTGCTGTCCCGCGGGATCACCGACATCTTCGGGCTCGTGGAGCAGGACGCAATGCTGTATCTCGCTCCTGAGACACTGCGCGGTTCGGCCCCGGATTCGGCGCAGACATTGGACGTCTACGGGCTCGGCGCGCTCGCCTTCCTCCTCCTCACTCAGCAGCCGCCCGCCGCAAACCTGCCTGCACTCGAAGCACTCATCGCGTCTGGCGCAGTGGGCCTCGACCCACGAGCCGTGACGCCGGAGGTCTCGGACGCCCACGCAGCGGTCATCCTCGAAGCGACTGCCTTCCCTGAAGAACTCCGCCTTCTCGATGTCGGGGAGTTCCAGACCTCGTTCGAACAAGCGCGACGAGCGGTGCGATCCGAAGAACAACCGGTGCCCACTCCAGGCGACCCGCTCGATGCCGCGATCGGTGACATCGTCGGGGAGCGGTTCGAGATCGAGCAGCGTCGCGGCTCCGGCTCGACCGGAGTGGCGCTCCAGGTGACCGATTACGACAGCGATCATGACCACGTCATTCTGAAGCTTGCGAAGGACGATGCGGCCGCCGCGCGGCTCGCCATCGAAGCAGAGGTCCTCGACCGACTTAGCAGCCCCCGCGTCGTGAAACGACTCGACGGGCCGCTCGCCGTCGGCACTCGACAGGGGCTTCTGATGACGGACGCGGGGCGCGAGACGCTTGCCGACCGTATCCGCCTCGAGGGGAAGGCGACGATCGAGCAGCTGGAACGGTGGGCGGACGACCTCTTCGAAGCGGCTCAGCACATGGGAGAGCGTGGAGTCTTCCACCGGGATATCAAGCCGTCGAATCTTGCGGTGAAGCCCGATCCAGGGAATCGGAAGCCACGGCTCATGCTGTTCGACTTCTCCCTGGCGGAGGAGCCCCTCGAGAACATCAAGGCAGGCTCGCGCCCCTATCTCGATCCTTACCTTGGATCGGGCGGACGGTCGCAGTACGACAGCGCTGCGGAACGCTTCGCGATCGCCGCGACGTTATTCGAACTGTCGACAAGTTATCCGGTCTGGTGGCCCTCGGGCGACGCGCCGATCAACGCGACGGAAGCACCTGTCGTCGAAGCCTCGTCTTTCGATCCGAGCGTTTCCAAGGGCCTCAGTGAGTTCTTCCGGGCGGCTCTGGCACCGGCTGTGTCGGACCGACACTTGTCGCTCGACGAGATGCGAAAAGCCTGGAGCAGATCACTCGCGGGCGCACGAACTGACGAGCAGGACGCGGAGGCGAACGACGCGAAGGCAGCCTCAGCGACGTTCGGTACGCCGCTATCGGACGCCGGGCTGAGCGCCCGAGCTCTCTCGGCACTCAGCAGGGTCAAAGCGAAGACCGTCGGCCAGCTGCTGGGGATCCCGCCGATGACGATCAATGGAGTGCGTGGCCTCGGTGAGCAGGTGCGGCGCGAGATTCAGTCCCGGATTCGCGAGTGGCGTCAGCGGCTGGCGACCGCGACCGAGGTGGTGGAGCCACCAGCGCTGGCAGGACGCCGCTCCGTCGAGTCCCTCCTCGGTACGGTTTCGCAGAAGTCGAGCGAATCGGTGGAAGACCAATACAGACGACTGCGCAAGAACAGCACGTTGAAGGGTCCCACCGCGGACACCGCCCGCTGGGTGCAAGAGCTCGGAGGGATAGCGACCCTCGACGAGGTCTCGACGAAGTTGCTCCGCGAGTACGGGTCAACGCTCGATGAGGGAAAGCGGAGACAGCCTGCGAACGAAGTCGTCCGCACGATCCTCGAACTCGACAGTCGCTCGAGTGCGCCGCGATTCGTCTTCCAAACGCTTCGGCAACGATCGGGCACCGCCGTCGCGTTCACTCCGGACGATGGCAGCGGCTTCTCGTTCGACGACGCGGAGCTCCACCTCGAGGTACTGCTCCGGCACGCACAGCTGGTCGACCGACTCCTCGTCGACGACGACATCGTCCCGGCGACGCGCCTTCGTGAAACTCTGCTCGCCGAGGACGAACCAGCTCTTCGGCTCTCGAGCTCGCGAGTCGCCCAACTCGCTGTCGGGCTGTCCACAACAGGGCGCCTCTCGTCGGTCGGGGAGGCGTATCGAGCTGATCTCGACCCGGCGCGAGCTGTCGAGTTGGCGCTTCGCGGTGCTGCGACACAGGACCTCGCAGTCGTCACGATCGAGCAGCGCGTCCGTGCGCGCTTCCCCGCGATCCACACCATCCCGAGGCGACCCGCTCTCGACATCGCCGTCATGACCGCGATGCCGTATCTCGAGTGGCGCGATGACGAGGCCAGGTATAGGCTTCGCGATTCCGACCTGCAGTCATCGAGTCGCACGGGCACCTCGACGGTCTGGGGGCGACCTGCCGATGATCCGGTGATCGCTAGCCGGCTGAGCGGCTCCCTGCGAGACAAGGGCGCCCTCGTTCTCGTCACCTCGCGTCAACGGGGGCTCGCTCTCACGGCAACTCGCCTGGCACGCGAGCACGGCCTGCGGGTCGTCGACCTGGCCGATCTCGCCCTCGACGCTCTGAAAGCGACGGCAACAGCGAAACAGGTCAAGTGGCCCGTCGTGATTCGTGCTGATGGCCAGCCATCGGGTTCACAAGATCGGCGCCACCTCTTCACTCTCGCTCGTCTAGCCATCACTCCTGCCTGGCAGAACCTGATGGCCGAAGAGGAGCCGATGATCCTCTTGAATGCCGCCGTTCTCGCGCGCCTCGACCTCGTCGATCTGCTCGCGGAAGTGACCGACCTCGGCACTTCGCGTGCCGCAGCGCGCTGGTTCCTCCTGCCGAGGCCGCTCTCCAGCGGAACCCCTGACCTCGACGGGTCGCCCTTCCCCTTCGGCGCGGACGGATGGCTCGAGTTGTCACTCGGGGCACTCGATCCCACCGGCACCGAACATCCCGCCTCAATGACGCATCGAAAGATCGGCACCCCGTGATCGACTCAGCCCTCCTCCTCGCCGATCTAAAGCGCCAGCTCAAGTTGCTCGAGGCAGACCTCCGCGCACGCGCCGACGACGTCGACAACTCGTGGGGAGCGCGCCTCCGCGAGGAGCACGATGCGGCGACGCGGCGTCAGCGCACCGGCCTTGCCTGGATCGCCTGGCGCGATGGCGAGATTGCACAAGCCGCCGTCTCCTGGATTCTCGCAAGTGTGTTCATCCGCTTCGCCGAAGACAATGGTCTGCTCGCCGGCGCCCAGCGGAACGATCGTCCGATTGCTCAGCCGTGGTTCGCCGCCCCTGGCGAAGGGCTCGACAGGGCTGTGGAGAACGAGGCCGCGTTCTACGCAGCCTCCCCGACCATGACCAGCCGCGACTGGATGCAGGACGCCTTCCGCGCTCTCGCCGATCTGCCCGCCGGCCGGACTCTCGTCGATCCGCAGCACTCGGCCGTCTGGCATGCACCGATCTCGGCGGACGCATCCGACGGACTGCTTGTCTTCTTCCGCCGAACCACTCCGAGTGGCGAGCTGGTGCACGACTTCAGCGACACCGACCTCGGTACTCGCTTCCTCGGCGACCTGTATCAGGACCTCTCGGACTACGCGAAGAAAACCTACGCGTTGCTCCAGACGCCGGACTTCATCGAGGAGTTCATCCTCGATCGGACACTGACTCCCGCGATCGCGGAGTTCGGGCTCACCGGGCTGAAGCTCATCGATCCTGCTTGTGGATCCGGGCACTTCCTGCTCGGCGCCTTCGAGCGGCTCACTGCCGAGTGGGCCGCGGTCGCACCCGGCCTCGACAAGGGCGAGCGCGTGCAACGCGCGCTCGACTCGGTGCACGGCGTGGACCTGAACCCCTTCGCGGTCGCCATCGCACGCTTCCGCCTCACCGTCGCGGCCATTAAAGCCGCAGGCATCCCGACGCTCACCGCTGCCCCCGCCTTCCGCTACCGTCTTGCGATTGGGGACTCGCTGCTGGGCAACGTGAATCAGTCGTCCGCGCTCGACCTCGTAGATAGCGAGTACTTCGAGTATAACGCCGAAGACCTTCGCGACCATGCCGGAATATTGGAGGACAATCAGTATGACGTCGTGGTGGCAAACCCCCCTTATATTCAGCCGCCGGACGCCAAGCTCCGCGATCAGTACCGCGCGCGCTACTCGACCTGTCACGGCAAGTACGCACTTTCGGTGCCATTCATGGAGCTTCTCTTCCGGCTCGCGAAGCGACAAAATGGAGCCGGTTCGGGCTTTGTCGGTCAGATCACGTCAAACTCTTTCATGAAGCGTGAATTCGGCAAAAAGCTTATTACAAATTTCCTCTCTGGATCGTTTACTGGAATTTCGCCAGCGTATATTGACCTCACTCATGTGGTTGATACCTCAGGCGCATACATACCGGGGCACGGTACGCCAACCGTAATCCTCGTCGGACGACCACGAAAGCCGTTCTCAGGAACCGTCCGTGCCGTACTCGGTGTCCGCGGCGAACCGGGTCAGCCAGCCGTCGCTGCCGACGGGCTGGTATGGAGCGACATAGTTGGCCATCTCGACGATCCGGGTTTCGATGGCACATTCGTTTCGACTATCGACCTGCCCCGCTCCATACTCGCGAAATTCCCCTGGTCGCTGTCTGGAGGCGGCGCAGGTGCGCTGAAAGAGCAGATTGAAGGAGTGGCCACAGCGAAGTTGAGTACCGCTGTCGAGTCCATAGGCTTTGCAGCGATCACCGGGGACGACGAGTTCTTCGTTCGTCGAAAGCGGGTCGGAGCTCCGGCTTGGGAAAATACACCAATGCGTTTGTTCGTCGAGGGCGATACAGTCCGCGACCACGCCGTAGCGGCGGACGCGCAGGCCATTTTCCCGTATCCACTGGAAGACGCGAAGAAATCGACGAAAACATTCTGGCCCTACAGGATGACGTTGCGTGCCGGTTTAGCGTTCCAACAAACGAGAGAGGACCGCGGCCTATGGTGGGGCACTTACATCCTTCCGAATGCTCGTCGATTGAACGCCGACACCTTAATAGCCTTCGCATTTGTGGCGACACATAATCACTTCGTGCTCGATCGTGGAGGCAAAGTTTTCAAGCAGTCGGCGCCGGTGATCAAGCTGCCGGAGGGGGCGACGGAGGACGACCACTACGACCTGCTCGGCGTCCTCAACTCCTCCACCGCCTGCTTCTGGCTCAAGCAGGTCAGCCAGAATAAGGGCAACGGCGGGATCGGCGGTGGGATCGGCGATGAAGCCTGGGAGCCGCGCTACGAGTTCACTGGAACGAAGCTCGACGCATTTCCGCTTCCGATCGAACGGTCCGGCGACCTGGCTAGGAGGATCGATGAGCTTGCCCGAGTTCGAGCATCCATGGCACCCAAGGCTGTCCTCAGCGGGCCCGGTCCGTCTGCGATCCCCCAGGCGGAAGCGACTTGGCTGCAACTGGGGCGAGAACTTGTTGCACTCCAGGAAGAACTCGACTGGCGCACGTACGTCGCTTACGGGCTGGTGGGGGAAGAGCTTGCTTTCGACCGGGCTGAGGCGGTGGAAATCGATCCAAATGAGCGGGTCTTCGAAATACGACTTGCCCGGGAGCTGGCTGCCGGGACTACGCAGACCTCCTGGTTCGACCGCCACCGGCGCAAACCGCTGACGGCGCTCCCAGGTCATCTGCCCGAGTCGTATCGGGATGTCGCCGAGCGGCGCCTCGCGGCGATCGAGACGATTCCGTTCCTCCGGTTGCTGGAGCAGCCCGAGTACAAGCGTCGCTGGGCGGTTGCGAACTGGGAGGAATTGCTTGTGGAGGCGACGCAGAACGCGCTTCTCGAACGCCTCGAAGCAGCCGAACTCTGGCACGACGCGTCCGGTCGGCCGCTCGTTCGCTCCGCCGCTCAGGTGGCGGATGAGCTACGGCGCGACGAACAGTTCCGCGAGTTGCTGGTGATCCACGCCGGATCTCAGGACTTCGACCTTACCGTCGAGGTGGGCAAACTACTCGCTCTCGAGGCAGTCCCCGCGCTTGCGGCACTCCGCTACAAGGCGACCGGTCTCGAGAAGTTCCATGAATGGGAGCGCGTCTGGGAGCTCCAGCGTGCGGAGGATCGCGGTGAGCTCGTCGAGGTGCCGGTGCCGCCGAAGTACAAGCCGGCCGATTTCCTCAAGATCAATTACTGGTCCGCCCGCGGGAAGCTCGACGTTCCCAAGGAGCGGTTCCTCTCGTTCCCCGGCAGCACGCTCCCCGACGATTCGACAGCTCTCTTCGGCTGGGCCGGCTGGGACCACGCGGAGCGCGGGCAGGCGATCGCCCGTCTCGCGAACGAGCTGTCCCGCGCGGGCGCACCGGACG
Source organism: Rathayibacter sp. AY1D5 (assembly GCF_002932515.1). NCBI lineage: Bacteria > Bacillati > Actinomycetota > Actinomycetes > Micrococcales > Microbacteriaceae > Rathayibacter > Rathayibacter sp. AY1D5. The sequence continues at coordinate 31,246 of NZ_PSVU01000037.1, read as the reverse complement.
AGCAGGTCATCCCTCTCGTCGGCGCCCTGATCGAGCTCGAGCCCTGGCTGAAGCAGTGGCACGATGAGCTCGACGCCCGCAGCGGTGTGAGCCCTGCCGTCGCTATCTCCGGACTCATCACCACGCTGCTCGACCGCCTGGGTCTCGGCAGAGACGACATCGCCGCCTGGCGGCCGCCCGCGCCGACGCGCGGAAGAAGGAGCGCTTCGTGACCGACTACTCCCTGAACTCTCCCCTGCGAGACCTGATCCGGCTCCCGGAACGGGTCGAGGCGGCCGACTTCGTCGTCAAGCTCGATGAGGGTGTCGCCCGGCATGAGCAGACCATCAAGGACTACGTGGTCACCGAGGCGATCGCCGGCGCGCTCGCGGACGGACTCGATCTCGTCACGAGCGCCCTGCGCAGTCAGTCGTCGCGCGGCTCGTTCCTCGACGGGTCCTTCGGCTCCGGAAAATCGCACTACATGGCGGTGCTCCACCTCCTGCTGTCGGGCAGCATCGCGGCCAGGCAGATTCCCGGGCTCGCGCCCGTCATCGCCACCCGCCAGGAGACCCTCGAGCGCAAGCTGCTCGTCCTCGACTTCAACCTGCTCGGCGCACGCTCCTTCGAGGATGCGATCTTCGGCGGCTACCTCGACACCGTGGCGACCAAGCATCCCGACGCGCCGGCACCTGTGCTGCACGCGAGCGACTCCCTCCTCGCCGATGCGCTAACGCTCCGAACACGCATCGGTGATGACGCCTTCTTCGACGGCCTCGGTGGTGGCGATGCTGCATGGGGAGATTTCGGAGCATCGTGGGATGCACGGAGCTTCGACGCTGCCGCTGCGCTAGCTCCCGGCGCCGCCGACCGGGACCGCCTCGTTGGCGATCTCGTGTCCCATTACTTCACCGGGTATGGGCGCTCTGGCGAATGGCTGCCCATGAAGGACGGGCTGCGGGCCCTCTCCTCACACGCGAAGTCGCTCGGCTATCAGGGCCTCGTCTTCCTGATCGATGAGATCGTGCTCTGGCTCGGCCAGCACCTCGCCGATCAGGCGTGGGTGCAGGGCGAGATCGAGAAGGTTGTACAGCTCGCCGAGAACGCCGCCGCGAATCTCCCTGTCCCCATTGCGTCCTTCCTCGCTCGGCAGCGCGACCTCCGCGACTTCCTGGGATCGCACATCGCGGGTGCCGAGCGCGCAGCGCAAGGGCAGCTCTTCCAGTACTGGGAGGATCGGTTCTCGAAGATCACACTCCAGGCCGCCGATCTACCCAGGATCGTCAAGCAACGCCTCCTCCAGCCGATCTCGCCCGATGCCGCGACCACTCTCGGCCGCGCCCTGACCGAGGTGAAGCGCGACTACGCATCCTGGGGCTACCTGCTCAGCGACGACGCGAACTCCGACGAGCGCGCCTTCGCCGACGTCTACCCGTTCAGTCCGGCGCTCGTCGACACGATGGTCGCTCTGTCGAGTCTCATGCAGCGCGAGCGAACCGCGCTCAAACTCATGGCCGAGCTGCTCAGCGACGGGCGCGACGTGTTGCTGGTGCGCGATGTGATCCCGGTCGGCGATCTGTACGCGCCGGTGGTACTCGGTGGATCGCAGCCCCTTTCCGAGGAGATGAAGCAGCACTTCGCGATCTCGCGGCGCTTCTACGAGTCGAAGATGAAGCCCTACCTGCTGCGCAAGCATGGGCTCACGGAGAGTGCCGTCGCAGGACTGCCTCGCGGACATGCGTTCGTCACCGAGGACCGTCTCGCGAAGACCGTGCTCATCGCTTCTCTCGCACCGGAGGCCACGTCGCTCGCGAACCTCACCGCCGCAAAGCTCGCCGCGTTGAACTGGGGAACGATCGACGCCTTCATTCCCGGCACGGAGGCCGAGCAGGTGCTCTCCCTCGTCCGTGGTTGGTCGAGCGAGTTCGGCGAGATCAGCGTCGGCGACGGCCTGGACCCGATCATCACTGCGACTCTCAGCGGCGTCGACTACGACTCGATCCTCGACCGGGTGCGGACCGAGGACAACCTGCACACCCGACGCGAGATCGTCCGCAAGTTGATCGCGGCCGAGCTGCAGCTTCCGCCGGACGACACGCTCGTCGGGAAGCGTCTGACGCACGTCTGGCGGGGTCACAAGCGAGTCGTCACCGTGAAGTTCGGCAACGTCCGAGACGACACAGACGTGCTCGACAGCGATCTCCTGCACAGCGACCCCGAGTGGCGGGCGGTCATCGACTTCCCCTACGACAGCGGAACGCACTCTCCTGCCGACGACGTAGCGCGGCTGCGGAAGCTCCGCGAGGGCACGCGGGGGTCGAACACCATCGCGTGGATCCCCAACTTCCTGTCGGACGCACGCCAGGCCGATCTCGGCAAGCTCGTCCTGCTCGAGTACCTCTTGACGGGGAGCCGCTTCGACCAGAACGCCGACCATCTCGCGCAGGCCGACCGCGGACCCGCTCGTCAGACACTCGAGTCGCAGCGGCGGACCCTCCGCGACGTCCTCACGACCGCGCTACGGCAGGCGTACGGGGTGAACGCTCCGGACGAGACGAACGTCGGCAGCGATCTCGCCGGCAACGAGATCTTCTCGGCGCTCGCGCCCGGTGTGCCGATCACTCCGCCTCCGACCGGCACCCTTCTCGCTGGTCTGCGACACGCTCTCGAGACCGTCTGGCGGGACGAGTTCCCGGATCACCCGGATCTCGGGGCTGAGGAGGTCACCGATCGGCGACTTGCGGAGTCGCTCGGCCTCATCACCTCCACGGTCGAGCTGGGCGGGCGCAGCCAGGGGCTCGTCGCCGCCGAGCAGCGCCTCGCGCGGGACATCATCGCTCCCTTGGGGCTCGGTGCGCAGAACGAGAACGTGCTGGTCATCGACGCCACGAACTTCGTCTGGGGCCCGCGCTTCGCACGCTGGGAGGGCGAGCTCGCTCCTGCGATGACCGTCGGCGCTCTCCGCGGGAAGCTCGCGTCGTGGGGAATGACGCGAGGTATGGAGGACGCGGTCCTCATCACCTGGGCGCTGCTCGGCAATTGGGAGTTCGGCGGCGGCGTTCCGGCGATCGGCTCCCTGCCTGACGGAGCGAGTCCTCGGAAGGCGAATCTGCCGAGCCAGGAGGACTGGGATCTCGTGCAGCAGAGAGCCGGGTCGATCTTTGGGACAGTCCCGGAGGTGAATCTGACTCCGCGCGCGGTCGGCCGATTCGCTACTGCTCTTCGGGCCGCTGTCGTCAGCAGCCGGGCCTCGACGCTCAGCGCGGCGCTCGAGCTGCACGCGGAGGTGCTCGGCATCGATGCCGCCGCCGCAAGGGGTCGCTTGGCCACAGCGCGGCGAACGGCGGAGTTGACCGAGTCGCTGTCCGCCACGATCGGAGACAAGGCGTTGATCGAGACGCTCGCGACGTTCGACCTGCCGACAGAGCTCAGCTCCTTCGGCAGCGCTCACGGCTCGGCCGAGCGGCTCGCCCGTGAACTCGACGGCCTCGACTGGGACATGATCGCTGCTGCACAGGCCAAGCACGACTCCGCGTTCACCGAATCGCTCGCGCAGCTGCGGGAGGCCGCGGCGGTCGACGAGTCCGTCGCGTCACTGGAACCACGCTTGAAAGACGCTGCCGCGAAAGCTCGGAAACTCGTCATCACCGTGGACCCTCCTGTGATCCGTCCTCCCCTCCCTCCGATCGACCCGCCGTCGCAGGCCATTCACCGACGCCGAACCACTGTCACCGACCTCGATAAGGCGTTCGACACACTCCGCGCCGAGATCGAGCAGGAGGCTGGCACCGACGGCAGCGTCACGATCACCTGGCAGGTCGACTGAGCATGCCCGCACCGACCGTGACCGAGCCTGCCCTTCGTCAGCACCTCGCTGCCTGGCTCTCGAGCGAGCGCCGACGCGCGAGGACGATCCTCGTCCGTGCACAGCCGACGTGGTCGGGAGCAGAGACGCTCACCTTCGGCGACGCCACCGTGCGCGTGGTCGAGGGCGTCTCGGGGCTCGCCGCGCTCGACGCGATGCGCTCCGCGGGCGAGGACGAGTTCATCGCCGTGCTCACCTCGCTGACCGAATCCGAGCTGGGTACGGCGGTCGTGCTCGATGCAGAGAGGCAGAAGGTCACGGATCTGGACGAGTGGAACATCGTGCCGGCGCTGTTCGGCGCGCGCGAGTATCCCGCCCAGCCCGTTCGCGCGCTCGGGTCCTGGGTGCCGCGACTCCTCGTCTCCCTCCGCCGAGAACGCGGGTTCATGCCGGCTCCGGGTGGAGTGCTCTCTGCTCAGCACGTCGTCCAGTCGATGCTCGTGGCGATGCTCGGCGTCGACCGCATCGACGCTCTCGCTGCATCGACCGCGCTCGCGACTCTCGATGACCTCGGAGTGAAGTCCCGTCTTGCGGACCTGGATCAGGAGTCACGCGCTGGTCTGATCAGGGCGACCGCCATCCATGTCGAGCAGCACCTGGCAATGGCGCTGCGCGCCGCGTCCGCCCCTGGTGGTGTCTCCTCCGTCGCGGTGGGACTCGTCGTCGGTGAGCTGTGGGCGTCCGGACCCGTTGCACCGGACACCGCCGTCGCCGCCGCCCGCGTGAGAATCGAGAGGTACGTGGGGACGGCGCCGAGCGCATCGGCTGCGCAGCGCTACGGCGCCTCCGCGAAGCTCATCGCCCAGCGATGGCTCGCCGACGACAACGAGCACGCTCGTTCCGTCCTCGACCAGGCTGAGGCGCTCTGCGGAGACCTCGGCTGGGCCGAGGGCGCGGCGGCGTCCGATTTCCTTCCCGCCGGCCTTCGCGCCCGCGTCTCGGTCTTCGCGGAAGCGGTTGAAGCCGCGGCAGCCGTCCCGAGCGCCCGTGCATCTCTCACTGTCGACGACGCGCTCTCGCGGATCGAATCGCACGGCGCGCGCTCCTCCTTCGAGCGGTCTCGTCCCACCGCCCTCATGGCGGCGCGCCTCGTCCGGTGGCTGAGTGGCTCTCGCGCCTCCTCCGTGGGCCTGAGCTCCGCGATTCTCGCCTACGCGGCGGACGGCTCCTGGGCGGAGCGGGCCCTCGGAGACCTCTGGGACGGTGACACCGATCGAAGTCTCGCCGGCGCGTACCGCGCGCTCGCCTACGCGGTGCAGACCCAGCGTCGTCTCGAGGACGCCACCGCTGCACGTGCACTCACCGGCGATCTGTCGACGGATGACTCCGTGCTCCCCGTGGAGAGCCTGCTCTCACGCCTCGTCGTACCGCTCAGCACGCACGGCCCGGTCCTCCTCATCGTTCTGGACGGCATGAGCGTGCCCTCAGCGGTGGAGCTGGCGACCGACCTTCCCTCTCGGGGCTGGACGGAGGTCGTCCGGAAGACGTCTCTGCGACGCGGTACCGCCCTTGCAGCTCTGCCGACCGTGACGGAGTACTCCCGCACCTCGCTCTTCTCCGGAGCGTTGCGCAAGGGAACTCAGCAGCTCGAGAAGGCGCAGTTCGCCACAGCGGTCGATGGAGTGATGTTCCATAAAGACGATCTGCGTTCAGAGCCCGGACACGCGCTACCGCCGGCCGTCAGCGACGCGATCGCCGACTCCGGCCGAAGCATCGTCGGCCTCGTGCTGAACACGATCGATGATGCATTGGCGAGCGCCGACGTCGATTCACTCCGCTGGAATCTGCGCTCGATAGCGCACCTCGAAGCGGTTCTCGACGCCGCGCTCGAAGCCCGACGGACCGTCATTCTCACGTCCGACCACGGGCACGTCGTCGAGCGCGGCAGTGAGCTCCGGAGCGTCCCGCAGTCGCCGGCGCGGTGGCGCGAGGTCAGCACGGGGCCCGCACGAGCCGACGAGGTCCTCGTCAGCGGCCCACGCGTCCTCGCCCCTGGCGGCAGCGCTGTGCTCGCCGTTTCCGACGGCCTCCGCTACGCCTCGAAGAAGGCGGGCTACCACGGAGGCGCAGCCCTCGCCGAGCTGACCATTCCGATCCTCGTCGCCAAGCCCCGGGGCGCTGGTGATCCGGCTGGTTGGGCTGAGGCTCCGCCCCAGGAGCCGTTGTGGTGGAACGAAACCCTCAGGGCGCCGACGGCGCCGCCCCCTGCATCGCCCAAGCGCAAGGCGACGAAAACGAAGGAGCCTGCGGCGACCGTCGGCTCGACGCTGTTCGAGATCGAGCCGACCGCGGAGGAGTCGGCCACATCCCGTCGGAGCACCGCCGAGCAGCTTGTCGCGAGCGACATCTATCGAGCACGCCGCAAGATGGCTGGTCGTCACCCGATCGACGACAGCGTCGCGAGCGCGATCGTCGCCGCGCTCCAGTCAGGCGGCGGCCGCGCCCATCGCGACACCCTGGCCGTCCGGGCGGCCGTTCCCGGTGCGAAGATGCCCGGTCTCCTTGCGGCCTTCCGCCGGGTCCTCAACCGGGACGGATACCTGGTCATCGACACTGATTCGGACGGGGTCACCGTGGTTCTCGACCTCGCGCTTCTCAACGAGCAGTTCGAGTTGGGTACTGGATCATGACGGCCGTCAGCCCGCGTCGGCGCCGCGAGATCATCGATGCCCTGCGCCGCGGCACGGTCCCTCAACGCGGACTGGATGTGATGGCCGTCGGTCTCGACCGCTTCGAGGCCTCGGTAAACGACGAGCTGGACAGCGTCTCGGACGGCGGTGCGGTCTTCAAGGCCGTTCGCGGCGAATACGGAGCGGGCAAGACCTTCTTCGCGCGGTGGCTGACGGAGACCGCGAAGCAGCGAGGATTCGCGACGGCCGAGGTGCAGATCTCGGAGACGGAGACACCGTTGCACCGTCTCGAGACGATCTACCGCAGAGTCACCGAGAACCTCTCGACCGAGGCGACACCGCCGAGCGCCTTCCGCGAGGTCGTGGACGGATGGCTTCGGGTCCTCGAGGAGGATGCGATCACCGCGGGTGCCGCTTCCGCCGATCGCAGCGAGGTCGCGCGGCTCGTAGATTCGTTGCTGGAACGGCGCCTGGCTGCGGTGTCCAGCACGGCGCCCGCTTTCGCTGCCGCCCTTCGGGGGTACCACGTCGCGACCGTCGCGGGAGACATCGATACCGCTGACGGGCTCGCCGCGTGGCTCGCCGGACAGCCTCATGTCGCCGCATCCGTCCGACGCGTCGCGGGTGTACGCGGTGACCTCGACCATTTCGGTGCGTTCGGATTCCTTCAAGGTCTGCTCGCCGTTCTCCGCGACTCCGACTACCGCGGCCTCGTACTGGTTCTGGATGAGGTCGAGACCCTGCAGCGGGTGCGCAGCGATGTGCGCGAGAAGTCCCTCAACGCACTTCGACAGCTCCTCGATGAGATCGACGCGGGGCGCTTCCCCGGCCTCTACGTGCTCATCACCGGCACACCGGCCTTCTTCGATGGGACTCAGGGGGTGCAACGCCTCCCTCCACTCGCCGCTCGGATCGGAGTCGACTTCAGCGGGGACCCCCGATGGGACAACCCCCGAGCGCCGCAGGTGCGGCTCCTCGGGTTCCAACGCGACAGCCTCCAGGAGCTGGGCGCACGCGTCCGTGATATCTACACCTCGGGCAGTGCCGAGGCTGGTCGGATCGAGGCACTCGTCACCGATGACTACCTCGAGGCGCTCGCGCAGACTGTGGCCGGTCGGCTCGGGGGCAAGGTCGGGATAGCCCCACGGCTCTATCTCCGGAAGCTCGTCGACATTCTCGACAAGGTCGAGCAGTTCCCCGATTACGTGCCGACGGAGGCTTCGTCCGTCACCGTGTCTTCAGCGGAGCTGAATGAGGACGAGCGAGCAGCGGCCGGCGGACTCGACGCGATCCAGCTCGATGTCTAACGGCGCCGAACTGGCGGGCGCGCTCGAGTATCACGTCGCGAACACGCTCGGCTGGCATGACCTGCGGCCGCTGCAGCGGGCAGCGATCGAGCCCGTGCGCTCCGCCGCCGACTGCCTTCTCATCGCCCCGACCGCCGGAGGGAAGACAGAGGCGGCGGTGTTCCCCCTCCTGTCCCGGATGGCGGACGAAGGATGGAGTGGATTCAGCGTCGTCTACGTCGCTCCTCTGAAGGCGCTGTTGAACAACCTCCTCCCTCGGCTCGAGCAGTACACCGCGTGGCTCGGCCGACGGGTCGCGCTCTGGCACGGAGACATCGGAGACGGCCCCCGTCGGGCGATCCTCAGCGAACCACCGGACATCCTTCTCACGACCCCGGAGTCGCTCGAAGCGCTGCTCGTGTCTCGACGAGTGGACCACCGGCTGCTGTTCCGCGGACTCCGGGTCGTCGTGGCGGATGAGATCCACTCCTTCGCGGCCGGTGACCGCGGATGGCATTTGCTCGCGGTCCTGGAGCGGATCCAGCGCCTCGCGGAGCACCGCATCCAGCGCATCGGACTGTCTGCGACGCTGGGGAATCCGAGCGACGTCCTCGCCTGGTTCCAGGGATCGAATCTCAGTGCGGGCATCGAGAGCCGGGTGGTGACTGCCGGCGATCCACCGATGCCTCCGGATGTCACGCTCGATTACGTCGGCTCGGCTGAGAACGCGGCTGTTGTCATCGCCTCTCTGCACCCCGGTGAGAAGCGGCTCGCCTTCTGCGAATCCAGGAAACAGGCGGAGGAGCTCGCCTACGGACTGCGAGAACGCGGCGTCACCACCTTCATCTCGCATTCCTCCCTCTCCCTGGACGAACGCCGGCGTAGCGAGCAGGCGTTCGCCGAGAGCCGCGACTGCGTCATCGTCTCGACGTCGACCCTCGAGCTCGGTATCGACATCGGCGACCTCGACCGCATGATTCAGCTCGATTCACCGCGCTCGGTCGGGTCGTTCCTGCAGCGACTCGGTCGGACCGGACGGCGGGCCGGCGCGGCGAGGAACGCGCTGTTCCTCGCCACCGAGCACGAAACCTTCCTGCGTGCAGCGGGGCTCCTCCACCTGTGGGGGACGGGCTTCGTGGAGCCGATCACTCCGCCGCCCTCCCCTCGGCACCTCGCGGCGCAGCAGTTCCTAGCACTCGCTCTCCAGGAAGGCCGATTCGCTCGGGACTCCTGGCATGAGTGGTGGGCGGGAAGCCTGGTGATGGCCGACGGCGAGGAGGTGCTCGACTACCTCGTCGAGGAAGGCTTCCTCGGCAGTGACGGTGGCTGGGTCTTCATTGGACCGACCGCCGAGAAGAAGTTCGGAGGTAAGAATTTTCTCGAGCTCCTGAGCACTTTCGTGGCAGATCTTGAACTGACGGTCGTCCACGGGCGGAAGGAGATCGGTGGAGTGGCGCCGATCTCTCTGAGTGCCACGATCATCCGCGGCGAGAAGCCGTTGCTGCTGGCCGGGAACGCGTGGAGGGTGGTCTCCGTCGACTGGAGTCGGCACCGTATCGAGGTCGAGCCGGAGATCAGCCGCGGCAATGTGCGGTGGTCGTCGGGCGCGCTGCCCGAGTCGTTCGACATGGTCCGCGCCCGCAGAGAGGTTCTTCTCGGCGCCGAGCCACCCGTCCAGCTGTCGGAGCGCGCCCGGAGGGCGCTGGCCGTGGGTCGAGAGGGCTGGTCGAGCCGCGTGGACGCTGCGGGAATCGTCCTGACTCGCGGCTCCGCCCACGTCGAACTCTGGAGCCTGGCCGGCCTCAAGGCGCACGAGACGCTTGCCGCAGCATTGCCGCAAGCGTTCGAGGCGCGATCGACGAACGAGTCGATGCGTTTCGCTTCTGCATTCGACGTTTCGGTTCTCCGAGAGGCCATCCTGGATACTGCGCTGCCTTTTATCTCTCCGGACGCCGTCTCCGGATTGAAGTTCTCGACGGCGCTGCCACCGGACTTCGCGCGGGCGACTCTGGCTGAGCGGTTCGTCGACCGCGTCCATGCAGCGACGGTAGCTCGTGAACCCATCGTGTCGAGGGCTGCGACCGACGATTAGGTCTTCACCCAGGTCGCTCATTCTCAGCGGACGAGGAGGCGATATCCACTGTCGTGGTCCCACACCTCACCGAGGGCGGACCACTCAGCGGGCGTCAAAACTCGAACACCGTGTCCGGATCATCCCACGCGGCCCGAAGCTCCGCGAGGTTCCCGAGGTCGGCGAGAGGGGAGCTACGGGCCACCTCGACGATGCCCCCCACAACGACGCGGAGCGCCTCCACGTCCCCTGACTGCAGGGCGACGTCGAGGCCTGCGAAAAGCCTCTGGTGCGTCTCACGTCGCTCAGCGAAGATCTGGTCGAAGTATGTCTTCAGTACCCGCTCCGAGGCCTCGATGCGCGCCACTTCAGTCTCGCGATAGGTTCGAAGCTTCTCGCGCTTCGTGCTCTCCGTCTCGTGGATATGAACGGCTTCACGGCTGGCGTCGATAAGTTGGGTCAGCGCACCGAGTGCGTCAGCGGCAGTGAACTTGCCGGCAGCGGCGGAGACTGCTCTGCTCGTCCTCGACGGCACGGGAGTCGTCTTCTTCGCCTCATCGGTCATTGCGAATCACCTCGTCCTCCTCGCGATACTTGAGCACCAGTTCACTTGTCCTTTCATCAAGATCGACGTCTTCGTCGATAATCGGCGCCGTAGCGACGTCCCGAACAGCCTTCACAAGCACGACCGCCTTCTGGAATCGCTCCGCGTGACGCTCGACCTCGAACGGTTCGGATTCGAGCAGATCGATCGCGGCCGCAGACTCTGAAATGAGCCTAGCCAGAATCGAGTCGACCTCGCCCACTCTCTCCTGGACCGCGAGTAGAAGCCCATTGCGGGCGTCCAGCTGAGCGATTCCGATCTCGATCTGGGTCTGATACGCAGCCGCGGCACTTTTCTCTCTGGTTCCACGGTTCTTGACCGTCAAGCCCGCGATCAGCGCCGTCGGTCCGATCACGGCGACGTTGAGCATCGTCGCACCTAGCGCCATCCCGCCGCCCCCGGCCGCTAGCGAACCTCCTCCCAGCCAGGCCAGCGTCGCGCTTGTCGCAGCCGCTCCACCCAGTCCGGAGATCGCCGTTCCCGTGCCTGCCGCCGCGAAAGAAGCAACGCCGGTGCGCATCACGATAGGAGCAGCAACCCCGGCGATGGTCGAACCGACGACTCCCCGCACCCACCCCGCGATGTCCGCGTCGAGCTTGGCGAGCCCCAAAACCTGCTGATCTGCTCCGTCTATCCCATCGAGAATTAGATGCTCGCTCGCGCGTACCTGCTTATTGTGCCGAACAAGAAAAGCCTTCATCCGGAGAATGACCTCCCGGTGCGCGCGTTCCTGGGTACTTCCCAGAGCCCGAAGGCACTGATTCGTCTCCTCTACTGCTGCGTCGTGAAGTTCGTGTCGTGCCTCGTAAGCGGCTTGGTGCGCTTTTCTATCGGCTCTCGCTTTCTTAATCTGAGCTCCACCCCAGATGCCCGCCGCGCCGCCCCCCGCGCCGGAGACGGTAGTCGCAACGACGATCGCGAGTGGGATCAGAGGTAGAACCACAGTGATGTCTCCAAGCGTTGGACCGCTGCTTCGCAGCGATCGGTCACCCGTGGCGAATGCGGTTCAAGCCTAGGTCCTAGCGCACCAGTCGAGCTCCGGAACTTAACGAACCGGGCTACCCGTACTTCGTGACCAGCTCGAGCGGGAACGACCACCGGACCGGCATGTCGACGGCGAGTTACCCGCGGCTCCCCGACGACGGCTTGAACCCGTGCGACGCGCTCGTCTGGCGCACTAGCTGACGATTCGCGTCCCTCGGGCTTCTGACTCCAGGGAGGCGCGGCGCACGTGCAGGTCTATCGCCCTTCGGACCGCCTCGTCCTCGTCGCGAGATCGCCCGTACCCTGAGTGCACCGCCCACCCGAGGAACAGGACCAACCGCTCATGGACGTGCAAGAGACCCGACTCCAGCAGGTCCTGGAGGGCGCCAAGCAGTACCGCGTGCCGCTGTACCAGCGCCCGTACTCCTGGACCGCGAAGCAGCTCGATCGGCTCTGGTCGGACGTCGTCGACCTCGCCGAGCAGCGCGTCAATAGTCCGGGCGCCACTCACTTCACCGGCTCCCTCGTCCTCTCGCTGGGCGAGATCGGGCCGGCAGGGTCGCAGTTCCTCGTCGTTGATGGGCAGCAGCGCCTCACCACCCTCAGCCTGTTCATCTGCGCCCTGCGCGACCACTACGCGGAGACGGAGCCGGAGTACCCCGAGAAGGTGCAGCGGCTCGAAGAGACGTACCTGTTCGACCGGTTCAAGCGCGGCGATGATCGGTTGAAGGTCCTGCCCACGCAAGCCGACAGGCAGGCGTTCCGGGCGATCGTCGACGGGAACATCGATCAGTCCGTGGCGTCCGGCGTGCTCGACGCCTACCGGTTCTTCCGCACGAAGCTGCACGGCGCCGATGATCCCGACGACGCCTACGACATGGATCGCATCGAGTCGGCAGTTCTGAACGGTCTGGTCTTCGTCTCCATCACGGCGCACGCCCACGACAACGTGTACCGGATCTTCGAGTCGCTCAACAACACCGGCCTCAAGCTCACCCAGGGCGATCTGCTGCGCAACTACATCTTCATGCGGCTCGGATCGCGCAGCGAGGAGATCTACGACAGCTGGTGGCTGCCCCTGCAGAAGGCCCTCTCACCGGCCGATCTCGAGGCGCTGTTCTGGATCGACCTGATCTGGTCCACACCCGATGCGAAGCAGGGAGACATCTACTCGCTGCAGGTCGATCGGATGCGGTCGCTCACTGAGGATCAGATCGTCGCCGAGGTCCGCCGGTACAGCGGACTCGCCCAGTTGCTGGCGGTGATCCGGAACCCCGAGAACGAGCCGGACCCGGACGTCCGTGCCGCGCTGCAGCGCAATGTGCAGTGGGGGCTCTCGGCGACCGACGCGCTCGTCCTCCACCTGCTCCGGCTGCGCGACGCGGGCTCGGTCAGCTCCTCCGAGGTCGCCGAGTCGTTGCGACTGCTCGAGTCGTTCATGGTGCGCCGAGTCATCATCGGCGCGAGCAGTGCGGCTCTGTCACGGATCCTCTATCGCGCACCTCTCGAGGTCGGGGAGTCGGACGTCGCGGCGACCCTCCACCGCTATTTCTCCGTCGGGCGGAAGTTCTTCGCGACCGACGCGCAGATCCGCGAAGCCGTCCTCTCGAAGCCCTTCTACTACCAGGGCCGACCAGCACAACGGAAGATGATCCTCGCCTGGCTCGAGGACGCGACTCCCATCGAGTGGCGGAACAGAGACGTCTCCGCGAAAGAGCACACGGATCGCAGCGCGGCCACCATCGAGCACGTCATGCCGCAGACGCTCAGTCAGACCTGGCGCGAGGCGCTTGCCGGCGACCTCGAAACTTTCGACTCCGTCGACGAGATGCACGAGTCCTATGTGCACACGCTCGCGAACCTGACCCTGACCTCATACAACTCCGAGCTCAGCAATCGCCCGTTCTCAGAGAAGCGGCAGCTCCTCGATGCGTCGAGCTTCCGCCTCAATCGCGAGATCGCCGGCCAGACAGCCTGGACTCGCCGTCAGATCGTCGAGCGCGGCTCCGTCATCGCGGACAGGATCATCTCGACCTGGGCCGCCCCTCTCGCTGACACGGATTCAGGGGGGTCCCGCATCTCCTGGAAGCTCGTCCTCGACCTCGTCGGTGCGATTCCTGCGGGGCGGTGGGCCAGCTACGGCGACATCGCGACTGTCGCCGGGACCCACCCCGTCCCTCTCGGGCAGTTCCTCATTCATGCTCCGGCGCCGAACGCGTATCGCGTCCTCAAGCAGTCGGGTCAGATCTCGCCGGGCTTCGTCTGGGGCGCCGACAGCCCGCACGCTGACGTCGTCCCCGAGGAGCTGCTGGCATCGGAAGGTGTGACTTTCGATTCCGCCGGCCGCGCCGATCTCCGACACAAGCTGACGGTTCCGGAGCTCGCCGAGCTCGTGGGGCTCTCGATCCACTCCGACATCGACTTCGTCCCGGATGAGGGGAACAACGAGCGAGCAGAGTTCCTCGCCGGTCTCGCCGACAGGCAGGCTCCGTCGACCGTCCACGGTGTCGTCGAGCTCCTCGACGAGTGGGAACGTCTCGGAGGCATTCTGGACTTCGGGGCGGCGGAAGAGACGTCCTGCTTCCTGGTTGCACGCGGCTCCAGTCCGGCGTCGAAGAGCATCTGGCCGCTGACCATCTACCCGAGCGGCAGTGTCGAGGTCGTCTTCCAGCACATGCGGAGTCGCCCGCCGTTCGACTCGCTCCCTTTGAGACAAGCGCTGCTCAGTCGCCTCAATACCGTCAGCGGCGTCGACCTGCCCGCCGACCGGTTGGAGAAGCGACCTTCTTTCGATCTCGAAGTCTTCGCCGACCGCTCTGCTCGACGGCAACTCGTCGAGGTGCTCGAGTGGTTCGTGGGCGAGCTGGCGTCGCACGACAACGCGCTTATCAGCAGCAGCGGGTGATCTGGGAGCAAATCATCGCGCGGGGTTGAAGCGCGGATCCGTTCTAGAGTCGCAGAATGCATCCCCAGCGACGCCACTGAGCCGCACCCGGGAGCCACGCACCGCCGCTTCTCTACCCGACTCATGCCCCGATGCGATAGGAGAAGCGACCGTGAGCGCTTCAGGCGCCTGACCTTGCTTCGCGCCGCGGCCCCATCGGCGACCGCCTGCTCCAGTCCCCGATCTTCGCCAGCCGCACACGAGGCCTCGGGTGCGGAGGACCAGAATCACGACATTCCACCCCTCACTCGGCGAGCGACTTCCACAACGAGGCGTTGGTCTCCGTCATCGCCCAGCCGTCGCCGGGCCAGAAGATCGGCCAGCGGGTGTCGCCGCCCATGCGGTTCTTCATCCACACCGTTGCCCGGCCGAACGCGCGCTGCATGGTCAGCGGCTCGACGCCGGTCACCTTCGCCACGTCCTCGAGGGCGACCGCCGACGGCGACGCTGCGGCGAGGATGTCGAGGACCTGGCAGAAGAGCTTGATGGACTTCGCTTCGCCGGACCGGAGGACCTCGAACTCCTCGAGGGTCCACTCTCGCGAGTCTTCGATCGTCTCGTCATCGTTGCCCAAGACTCTTGCGGCTCCCGGGTTGCTCACGCTCGCAGCGCTGGAGTTCTGCCCTGCGATGAAACGCATCACGGGAATAACCAACTCTTCGGGCACGGGCACATTCACGTAGGCGGTCATTGTTCTTTCCTTTTCTCTGAGACGAAGTCGAACAAGAAGACCGTAACACGTCTTGCATGAGTCTTGCAAGAGCCGCCGTGCTCAGCGTGTGCGCCAGCGCTCGACCCCGTGCGCATGAGGCGAGCAAGAAGATCGCCGCCGCCGCGCTTCTGGGATGGGAGCCTCGGGCCGATGCCGTAGCCGAAAGGTCCGGCTCTTCCCGCCTGCGCACCTCGCCAAGCTGACGAGCAGCGCGCACCGATCGCCTCTGCGCAGAGGTTCACGATCTCCTACCAGGAGTCCCCTCCGCCTCCTTCGGTACCGTCTCCCCCGTGTCCGACCCCACTACCGACGCCCCCGAGGTCGCCGCCGAGCACCTCCGCGCGGAGCTGCAGCTGAGGCGCTTCGGGCGGCTCCGCCTCACCATCGACATGGCGCTGGGCAGCGGGATCCTCGCTCCCTACGACCTCGTCGTCCTCCGCCTCGACACAGGCGCCGAGATCATCCGAGTGAAGGCCGACCTCACCGACCCCCACTACCTCCTCGGGCAGGTCGAGCTCGACCTCGAGACGAAGACGGTCGCCCAGTTCCTCGAGGAGTGGCGTCCCGCCTGACGGGGCAGGCACAGCCGCGATCCCGATGACGGGGACAGCACTGCGCTGAGGCGACCGGAGCAGGACGGCGGAAATCCGCACCCCCTCGCCTCACGGACCCGCAGGAACCCTGTCCCGCTCCTCACCGACGACCACCACCGGCACCCATGCGCCGCGCGCCGGCCGCCCCGCCCACCACACGTACACACCGGCAGCGACCACAGCGCCTCCGGCCGCGACCGCCCACCACGGGAACCCGGCGACGTCGGGCGACTCCCCCGCGGCGTCCACGTCCGACTGCGGCGTCGGGATCACCCGTTCGCCGGTGACGAGGATGCGGTGGGTGTTGATCCCGAGCGGGGTGCAGGTGACGAGGGTCAGGAGGTCCTGGCCGGGCTGCACGAGGAGGCTCTGCGTGTCCTCGGGCTCGACGACCAGCGTCTCGCGCACGCGGTAGGTGACCACTTCGCCGTAGACCTCGATGGTGAAGGTGTCGCCGACGTCGACGCGGTCGAGGTGGGTGAAGAGCTCGGCCGAGGCGAGGCCGCGGTGGCCGGTGAGCACCGAGTGGGTGGAGGGGCCGCCGACCGGCAGGGCGGTGCCCTCCAGGTGGCCGACGCCGCGCTCGAGGACGGGGTCGCTCGTGCCGTGGAAGATCGGCAGGTCCACGTCGATGGCGGGGATCCGGATGCGGGCCATCAGTCCCTCGGCGTCGCCGCGCAGGAGGGAGGAGTAGCGCTCGCGGTCGGCGACCTGCTCGTCGTCGGCGAGGGGGAGGCGCTCGTTCGCGGCGACGGCCGCGCCGCCTCCGCTGAGGCTCTGGTTGTAGGCGCGGGCCTCGACGAGGTTCTGCCGGAGGGTCTCGGCGCCGAGGTCGGTGATGTCCTGCGTGAGGGAGTCGATCTCGCGCGCCTGCTCGACGGCGCTCAGCCAGCTGGCGGCGACGGGGTACAGCAGCAGCGCCACTCCCGAGAGGCTGATGAGCGCGATGACCAGCGGGGCGATCGGGAGCCGCCACCGCGGCCGGCGGTGGAGCTGCCTCCGGGAAGGAAAAGGGCTGGAGACAGAGGAATGCGGGGCACCCGACGGGTGCCCCGCATTCGACTTCGTCATGGTGTGACGTTACTCCGCGGTCTGAGCAGCCAGCGCGGTGCGACGGCGCGAGGCGATCAGGCCCGAACCGATCGCGAGGGCGATGAGCGCGCCTCCACCGAGGGTGAACCACTGCGCGCCGCCACCGGTGAGGGGCAGGGCGAACGCCGGCACCTGGGTGTGGAGGAACTCGACGTAGTTCTGGATCGGCGCGGTGGCCGAGCTCGGTCCGGCGACGACCTGCGTCAGCACCTGGGCCGGGGTGGGCAGACGGAATCCGGCGGGCGGGGTCAGCTCGCGGACGTAGTAGTTGCCCGGCGTGATGATCGGGATCTCGACGATGCCGTTCGCTCCGGTCGTCCAGTTCTGGTTGCCGTTGATGAACACCGCGTTCTGGCCGAGGTTGGCGTCGTTCTCGGTGAGGAACACCTGGTAGACCGCACCCGCGAGCGGCACGCGGTTGGCGCCGTTGTTCTGGTACGCGTACACGGTCAGCTGACCGATCGGGGTGCTGCCGGTGACCGTCTCCGTGGCCCCGTTCACGACGCTCGTCGCCGAGTTGGTGATGATGCCGTTGGCCGGGATGGCGGTGGCACGGGTGAGCACCGTGAGGGTGACGACGCCGCCCTGCAGGCCCTGGAGCTTGGTGAGGCCGGACTGCAAGAAGTTCAGCGTCACGTTCCGGGTCGCGGCGTCGTAGCCGAGCGTGTAGTCGGTGTTCGCGATGAACGCCGGTGCGGGCGCGGTGCCCGCGGCGCTGGTCACGGTGATGCCGGTGGGCGCGACGCCGGCCGGGCCGGTCGGCAGGTAGGTCAGCTCGGCGGGGAGCGTGTCGGTGAGGGTGAACGCCTCCAGCGCGTCACCGGCGGCGAGCACCGGGACGTCCGAGGCGATGGCCCAGCGGATGAGGTCGGGGTTGCGCGCCTCGACCGAGTTCGCCGCCGCGGGGACGCGCGTCTTGGTGAGCTCCGTGACCGCGTTCTTGGGGTAGACGTGGACGTCGTAGATCCACTGGTTCGCCGGCGCACCGGTCGGGCCCGTCGGGAACGGCAGGGTGACGAGGAACGGCGCCGCGCCGTTGGTGGCTCCGGCGGGGAGCTGGGTCTCGGTCACGAGGTAGAGGCCGAGCGGCATGCTCGCGCCGTTGTTGAACACGGCCTCGCCGTCCGTGCCGCTGGTGGCGGTGAAGGTGTCGGCGGCGGTGACGCGGGTCGCCGCGGTGCCCGGGGTCAGGTTCGCGACCTGGTTCCAGCCGTCGGGCGTGGTGAGGTCGACGCCCTGGACGCGCGCGGCGGTGAACACGGCGCCGGGCAGCGCGTCGCCGGGGACCGTGATCTCCTGGCCGGTGCCGATCGCCTGGCCGTTGTTGGATCCCAGCGCGAGCTTGTGCACGGTGAGGGTGCGGCTGATGGTCGGGTCGATGTTGCCGGGCAGCGTGACCGCTGACGCCGGCGCGACGGCGGTGAAGACCGCCGCAGCGCTCAGCGCGAGGACGCCGGCTGCGGCGGCGAGCCGCCTGGTGAGTGAGCGGGACATGAGATCTCTCCTACTGAGGTCGTGAGTGCTGGTGTCGTGGAGTCGAAGGTGTGCGGGAAGGGGTCTGCGGGAGAGCGCCGGGGCTCTCGGTCGGGGCGTCACCGGGAGGGGCCTCGCAGCCTCCGGCGCCGCTCCCAGAGGAGGAGGCCGAGTGCGAGAGTGAGCACCGACCCCCCGCCCAGGAGGAACGCGTCGGTGCTGGCGCCACCGGTCAGCGGCAGGCGTGTGGGGTCCACGGGGGCGTTGACGAAGCGGTAGACCGCCGTCTGACCGGCCGTGGGGGCCGTGATCGTCCGCGAGGCGACCGGGGACCACGTCGTCCCGGTCAGGCGCTCGAGACGCAGTTCCTGGTAGGCGAGGCGGCGGGTCGGATCCGTCGCCGCCTCGGACAGCGTGTAGCCGTGGCCCGGTCGCACCTCGAAGGTACTCGCCGGGTTGCCTGCGGCGACGTACTCCGCGCCGGCCCGGGTCTCCGTCGGGAGCGTCGCTCCGGCCAGTGCGGCGGGCGTCGCGGTGACGCGCCAGTCGGCCGCCTGGAAACCGGTCTGGGGGCGCAGGACCTGCTTGACCAGGGTGATCGTCGCGCTGGCGTTGTCCACGGTGCAGGTGACGGCGGCGCCGTTCGTCGGGGTCACGTCTCCGGCCGCGCTCACGGTGAGGGCGGCGCCGGTGTCGGTGCGGCACTGCCAGGGTCCGGTCTGCACGGAGGTGGCGGAGCCGCCCGTCTCGGCGAGCCGGTAGGCGGCACCCGGGGTGACGGGGATCGCCGACACGCTCGAGGAGCCCGCGCGGCCGTTCGGCCCGGGCAGGGCTCCGGCGGGACCAGTGGCGCTGAGGGTCCAGTCGCTGGGCAGCGCGCTGCCGGAGCTCACCGTCTTCACGAGCGTGAGGGAGGCGGTGGGCCGGTTCACGATCGAGCACTCGACGACCGCCGCGGAGGCGATGCCGGTGAGGCTCGCGCTGATGACGGTCCCGGACTGCGAGAAGGTCGTGGCCCGGGCGGCGCCGTTGACCGTGCAGGCGCCGCTGACGAACGCGAAGCCCGTCTGCTGCACCTCCGAGACGGTGAGGGTCGCCCGCGACGCCTCCGTGCCGAACAGGACGGTCCAGGTGGCCTGGCCCGCCGCGTCCGTCTGCTGGCGGGGCGACTGCTCCGGCAGCAGGGCGACGGTGCCGGCGGTGGCCGTCGCCGTCGTGCCGACGGTCCAGTCCGTGCCGGGGCGGGTGGTCCCGGAGGCGTCCCGGATCGTCTTGGTGATCCGCACGGTGGAGGCCGGGCGCGGGGAGTTGAAGAAGGTGCAGGTGACGTTGACGCCGAGCCGGTTCGGGAGGGTGACCGTCCCGGTCGGGTTCGAGCCCGTGCTCACCCGTACGCCGTCCGCGTAGCACTCGTAGATGCTCGTGTAGGCGGTGATCGGGGAGGCGGAGCCGGCCGCCATCGCCTCCGAGACCGTGACGGTGCTGTTGATGGGCGTCGGGAAGGGGCCGATCTGCGCGGTCTGGCGACCGGTCGTGGCGCCGGTGGTGGTGGCCGTGGCGAACGGCGTCACCGGCGAGCCGGCGGAGGCCGTGAGCTGGAACTGGTCCGCCGCGGCCAGGCGCCCGACGACGCTCTTCTGCACGGTGATCGTGGCCGGCGAGGAGCAGCCGGAGAGGTCGACGGCGTTGACGCTCACGCGCGGCGTGCCGCTGACGCGGGTCCAGGTGGTGACGTCGAACTCGTACGCGCTGCCGGGGATGGCCGGGACACCGTTCGCGGCGGCGACGTCGCCGTTGGCGAGGTAGACGGTTCCACGCGGCGAGAAGGCGATGCCGTTGATGTTGGCGAAGGCGGCGTCGGTCCCCGTCACGGCCTTCGCGATCGAGGTGTTCACCGGGAGGGCGCCGCCGGTCGCCGCGGCCAGGGCGTCGGCCGGCACGGTGAAGATCGCAGCGCTGCTGGCGTTGTTGACCGAGCCCGCGCCGACGACGTAGAGGTTGCCGCGAGCGTCGAACGCCATGTCGCCGTTGCCGTTGGGGGTTCCGGAGGTGGGGAAGGAGCCGACGAGGGCGAACCGGGTGGCGACGGGGTTGGCCTCCGTGAAGCTCCAGATGTAGAACTGGCCGCTCGCGAAGCTGCCGAACAGGTACCGGCCCGTCCGGAGGTCGACCGCGCCGGCGACAATGCTGCCGGTCACCTGCGCTCCGCCGGCCACGGTCGTGTACGCGCTGTTCGCGATCCTCTGGAAGCCGGCCTCCGGCGTCCACTTGAGGACGGCGTCGACGTCCGTCGCGTCGGACGAGCGGTCCAGCGCGTAGGCGAAGGCGCCGTTCGCACCGACGCCGAGCGCGTTGGCCTCGGCGGTCCCCGACCAGCTGCCGATCGAGGTCAGGGATCCCGTGACGATGTCGGCCTGCTGCAGGGCGCCGGCCGCCGTGAGGGAGTAGAAGCGGCCGGTGTCGCAGAACAGGCGCGGCGTCTGCACCGTGTTCGTGAAGGTGCAGAGCACCTCCGCTCCCGCCTCGCTGGGGATCGTGATCGACCCGGCGGCGGAGGCTCCGGAGGCGATGACCGTGCCGCCGCGCGAGCACTCGTAGCTGTTGGAGTACCCCAGGCCCGCGCCCGCGGTCTGCGCCTCGGCGATCGTGTACGTCGCTCCGGACTGCACGGTGAGGCGGCTGATCTGCGCGGCCTGGATCCCGGTGGCGGTGCCCGTGGTCGTGGCCGACGCGAGGACCGTCGTGCCGCTGCGCACCGAGAGCGTGAACTGGTCGCCCGTGGCGCTGCGCACCGGCAGGTTCTTCCGGACGGTGAGGGTCGTCGCGGCCTGGATCGTCACCGACGTGGGGGCGGAGGCGATGAGGCCGGTGGGAGTCGTGGTCCCGGTGCTGTACGTCCCGGCGGCGGCGGCCACCACGTCCACCGAGATCGTGCAGGAGGTCGCGCCCGCGGCGAGGTC
Source organism: Rathayibacter sp. AY1D5 (assembly GCF_002932515.1). Lineage (NCBI taxonomy): Bacteria > Bacillati > Actinomycetota > Actinomycetes > Micrococcales > Microbacteriaceae > Rathayibacter > Rathayibacter sp. AY1D5. Next base: position 10,053 of record NZ_PSVU01000037.1, on the reverse strand, counting down.
GCCGCCGACCGTCGAGACGGTGGAGGATCCGGCGGCCGCGGTCACGGCGAACGCCGTTCCGGTGACGTCGGTGCAGGACCCTCCGACGGCAGGCGTCGGGGCCACGACGAGGCCGGCCGGGAGAGCGGTCGAGAAGCGCCAGTCCGCCTTCGCGAGGAGGTCGCTGGTGTTGGTGACCGTGTAGGTCAGCGTGGTCGGCACCGTCGCGGTCGGCACCGCCTGCGTGAAGGCCGCGTCGAGCGCGGGGGTGACGTCGAGCACGCGGAGGTCGTCGACGGCGAAGGCGCTTCCCGTGCCGGTGACCGTGTTCACGAGCTGCACCTGGGCCGCGGCGATCTGCGCCGGAGTGAGGAGCGCGGTGCTCGTGCCGGTGTAGGCGGCGGCGCGAGCGGAGGCGGGGAGCGCGGGATCGACGAGCGAGCCGAGCCCGCCGACCAGCGGGAGGGTCGGGGACGTGTAGAACACGCCGCCGGTCGCGGCGCAGGGCACGACCGGTGCGGCGAATCCGGTGAGGACGGTGGACCCGCCCGACACCAGGTTGAGGGAGAGGGACGCGTTGTTCGTCCCGCACTGCCCGCCGGCGGCGTTCATGCCGACGGCGTAGTAGCGGGCGGCGGGAGCGGAGACGCCGATCCCCGCGGCGCTCTGGGCGACGGTCGTGCCGCCGGTGATGGCGGCGTACGGGTACTCGACCAGGGCGTGGTTCGCCTGCGTGCCGGTGTTCGAGCCGTTGGCCGGGGCGCTGCTGGAGGTGGACCCCGGCACTCCGGCCGCCACCTGTCCGAGGACGTCCGCCATGCGGCGGGTCTCGCGTGCGGCCGACGATCCCGTGCCGACGGTGAGGAGGGGCCGGGTCGGGCAGAAGGCGGAGTTGGGGTAGGGCGCCGTGTAGTTGACCAGGACGCCGGTGCAGTTCGTGGCGGTCGACCAGCCGGTGGCTGCCGTGTAGCGGCCGTTCGCGTAGGCGGTGAGCGCGCTCGGGGTGGCGGTCAGGCCCTGCTCGAAGGTCTCCGTCCACACCTGTCGCGGGGCCTCGGCGACGCCGGCGGCGAGTGTGGAGAAGCCTCCCGCTGCTCGCGCCGTCGCGGGTGGTCCGCGGTCCGACTCCTGATCGTCGTCCGAGGCCGCCGTGGGAGCGGGCGCCGATCCGGCCGGCGCCGTCTCGACGGGCTGCTCCGTCTCTGCGGCGCCGCGGGGTGCTGCGGGATCGGGCTCGTCCTGAGCGGGCTCCTCCGCCGTGGCACTCGGCGACTCCGCGGCCTCGGCGGGTGCGGGCGGGGCGGACGTCGACGGGGCGGACGCTGACGGAGTGGGTGCCGACGGAGCGGGTGCCGGATCAGCCTCGGGGGCTGTCGGCGGTGTCGGTGCGACCGGCGTCGGGAGAAGGGCGGGGGCGTCGCCGGCGACCGGATCCGCCTGGTTCGCGGCCTGAGCGGAAGAGGAGGCGGAGACGTCGCCGAGCCCCCACGATCCGACGAGGAGAGCGCCGATCGTCGCGAAGACGACGGCCCGCATTCCGAGGCGCGACGGCGCTCGGTGCCGTGAGGGACGGCGCCGCCGGGTCGTGAAAGCCATGGTTCTGCTTCTCAATCGTGTTGTCGATCGTGGAGATGAGCGAAACGTCGACACGACGAACGACACGGATGTCGCAGCGAGTGCGGAGGCCCCAGACTCCGGAGGGGAGCACGCATTCCGCGCGGGCTTCCGAAGATGAACGTATAGGTCGGCCTCCCTCTCGCCATAGAGAAGTGAGCCCCCCTTGTCGGGGCCATAACCGATGAGAAAAGGACCGGGGTGAAGCCGAATATGGCGCCTTTTGACGGGTCCTCGCGAAGGAGTTCTAAGAAGTGAGCGCGCGCGACCGGCTCGGCTCACTCCTCCCGTCAGGTCCCGTGCAACGCTCGGGCCCCACCCGGCCACGTACTCGGTACACGCTCGACCGACGAAGGATGGACCCGATGACGCGACGCACACTCGACGACCTGCTCTCCCGCAGCGACCCCGCGACCGACGACCGGGCGCCCGGTGTCCGCACCGCCCTGCACAGCGTGATCGCCGAGACCCGCGAACGCGCGCCCCGCCGTCCCGCGCGGTCGAGGGCGTGGTGGCTGGCGGCTCCCGTCCTCCTCGTCCCGGGTCTCGTGCTGGCGACCAGCGCCGGCACCGACGTCCGCTCGGTCCCCGACTTCACGATCCCGATCACCTACACCACCGACTCCGGCTCAGCGGTGTCGTGCTCGATCGACTACTTCAACGGCGAGATCGACTACCGCGAGGTCACCACCTCCGCGACCGACTACCTCCGCGCGCAGGACTGGAGCGGCGTCGGCCAGCGGATCCACGACGACGCGCTCGCCTACACGACCGACCCCGTCTGGCTGGCCTCGGACATGAACAGCGACGGCCCCGGCCTCTCGGAGGAGACGATCCGCTGGCGCGCCTGGATCACCGCAGCGGACGACCACATCCTCGACACGATCCCCGAGGGCGTGATCGTCGAGGGCGACGGCGGCCTGGGCGGTAGCACCGACTGCACGGGAGAGCTGTGATGAGCGCCGGCGAGGCGGCGCCGTCCATGGCGCGCAGCGTCGTCCGCTCCCCCGCGCGCGACCGGGAGGCCGAGATCACGGCCCTGGTCGAGCGGGAGGCGCCGGACCTGCTCCGCTACTTCGCGCGGCGGACGGCGAGCCCCGAGGACGCCGCGGACCTCCTCAGCGACACCCTCCTGATCCTCTGGCGGAAGGAGCGGTCGATCCCCGAGGACGAGACGCGCGCGCGGATGTGGGCGTTCGGCGTCGCGCGGCGGGTGCTCTCGGGCCAGCGCCGCACCGCGACCCGGAGGAGCGCGCTCGTCGAGCGGCTGGCGGAGGAGCTCCGCATCACTCCGCCCGCACCCGCCGACGACGCGGCGGAGGACGTCCGCGCCGCGATCGCGCAGCTGAAGCCCGTCGACCAGGAGATCATCACCCTCGTCTACTGGGACGGCTTCTCCCTCGCCGAAGCGGCCGAGATCCTGTCCCTCCGCGCCGCGACCGTGCGGAGCCGGCACGCGCGGGCGCGGGCGACGCTGCGGGACGCGCTGGGGGCGGCGATGTGAGGACGGGTGCGGGGCGGGCGTACCGGCAGCACCATCCGGAACCCGTGGAACCAGGTCGGCACAACGCCCCCCAACGAACGACGTTCGGCCCCGCCCCGCAGGCACCTAGTCGAGGAAGTACGCGTTCACCTTCTCGTCGGTGTCCAGGATCTCCTCCGAGGGCACCCCGACTCGGGCCGCGAGGTCGATCGCCCCGAGAAGCGCGACCTCGATGTCGGGAGAGAACGCCCGGTCGAGGATGTCGATGAAGTGCAGCATGCTCGTCTCGAGCTTCGCCAGGAGATCGGCGTAGTCGGCGGCCAGCTGTTGATCGAGTGAGCGCTGATCCTCGAGATATCCGGCGATGAGCGCTTCTTCCCGGGCGGAGAGCGAGGACGACGCGACGCTGAACATGACGGAGCCGACGGTGTTGCCGATGACGGCGCCGAGGACGGGGACCGGGATGAGCACCTGCCCGACGACCGAGGACAGCGCGCTGATGCCGGCCTGGAGGCAGAGGATCTCGGAGTTCTCGATGAACTCGATCTCGGAGATGTCGCCCGCTCGCAGCCTGCTCGCCTGGCCCGCGATCCCCAGCGCGGCGGTCGTGACCGTGTTCGCCGTGGCGGCCGACGTCGCAGTGAGATTGGTGAGTGAGTAGATCGTGAGACCGCGGACACCGCCCTTCACCGCGCCGAGACCGGAGGCGTTCGCGATGTCCTTCCAGTCGTCGGCCGAGAACTCCTTGAGCTTCGTGCCTTCGCGGCGCTTGGCGAGGACCGCGGAGACGAACGCGGTCCCACCCTCGATCCCGGCGGCGACGACGGTGACCTGAGCGCCCTGGCGCACCGTCGCCCGGTTCTCCCGAACGGCAGCCGTGCGGGCGGCCTCGTCGGTCGCCGTGATCCTTCCCTCCTCCGCCGCGAACGTGTCGGTGTACGCACCGAGCTGCACGTCGCGGTACTCCAGCCGGGAGGGCTCGAGTGCCGCGATGTCGATCGTCTCGCTCGAGAAAAACGTCTTCACCCGGTTCCAGTCGCGGAGGGACGGGCCGTCCCCGCTGCGAGAGAGGACCTTCGCCGCATCCTCGGCGGACATCGCGTGCAGCTTCTGGATGACCTCGAAGTGGTCGCTCGGGATCTGGTACCTGCCGCCGTTCCTCACGAAGTCCGGGTACCTCTCGAGGTGCTCCGTGATCGCGCCGAGGCCGAACCGCCCGCCGGCGGCGGAGAACTTCTGCTGGATCAGCAGGCCGTTCCGCATCAGATCGACGGGGCCGTTGTCGTTCACCCAGGCGTTGCCGCCGGTCTCCCCGAGCACAGCGGCACGGGCGTTGCCGATGCCGACCTCGGCGACCTCGGCGATGAATCCGTGCGCGCCCTTCACTCCACCGCGGTTCGACGAGACCACGTCGCCTATGTGCAGGAGGGCCGTATCCAGATGGTCGAGAGCCGTCGAGAGGTTCTGGTCCTGCCTGCTCAGGGCGCCCATGAGGCGATCGACGCGCACCTGGTTCAGGTAGCCCACCCAGGCGGCGACGGCCTGCTCGTGAGTGCTTCTGGCGACGTCGGCGAGATCAGGCATCGTCGGCGGCCTGCTCCACACGGGCGCTCAGCAGTGCCGCACTCGCTTTCGCGACGTTCACGAGCGCGCCGAGCTGCGACTGCTGGGAGGGAGCCAGGGTCGCGAAGTCCGCCCCGAAGAACGGCAGCGCCTCGCCGTAGACCTTCAGAAGCAGCTCTCGGGTAGAGGCGGTGCGCTGGAGGAGGTCGTCGATCTGCGCGTCCATCGCCTGCACCTGCGCGATGTTCCGCATCACGGCGGTGAGCATCTCGTGCTTCGTCTCGCGATTCTCGAACTTCTTCTTCGTGAACAGGACGACCGAGGTGAGGACGGCGGCGCCTGCGAGGCTCCAGCCGACCGGGCCGGCCAGCGCGAGCAGCGCTCCTCCCGCGACGGTCCCTCCGCCACCGGCAGCGACGGCTCCGCCGCCGAGCCATGCCAGGGCGGCCTGGCTCGCAGCGGCACCGGACAGGGTCGAGATCGCGGTCCCGGTCGACGCGGTGCCGAACGTGGTGGCGACCCACATGGCGGCGGTCGGCGCGACGCTCGCGATCGCCGCTCCGGCGGTGACACCGGCGCCCGCTCCCGCCGCGGACTTCCGTGCAGCGACAAGATCAGCGCGGGCGATCTCCTCGGCGTCCAGGAACCGGGCTCTGTCGAGCTCGATCTGCTCGAAGTCCCTGCTGAAGGACTTGGGCGTGTTGGCGATGCTGTTCACCACGAGCTCGACGAGAGCGATCAGGTCGGTGGAGCGCTCGCGTTGCCGGAGGAGGGAGAGCCCGTCGTCGCTCATCGCCGTGAAGGCGCGGTTGTACTCGGCCGTGACCTCCTCGTACGACTGGAGGCTCCGCGGGCCGAACTTCTCGGCGGCTGCTTCGCGGAGATCGCCGGCCTGCTCCATCACCTGCGTCGTAGCGCTCCGCGCACGCTTGCTCAGATCGCCGGCAGCTTGTGCGACTCTCTCCTTCGCCGTGGCCAACTCCGGTCGCTCGACCATCACCCTCACCTGTTCCCCGTAGACGCCTTTTCCCGGCTCGACACTATCCAGCCGCGTATCGAAAGGTGATCGGGAACACCGCTGCCAACGCTTCTCGGACACCCCTGCCGGGCGAGTTGCCCCCGCCGCTGTTCCTCCGGCTCGCGGCCCTCCGCGCCCCTTCACCCGGCACCCCCGCCTGAGTAGCATCCCCCGCATGAGCAGGCTCGTCGTCTCCGTCCTCACCTCGCTCGACGGCCGCTTCGAGGGGCCCGGGCACGACCTCTCGGCGCTGCCGTTCGAGGACGCGTTCAACGACCACAACCTCGAGCTGCTGCGCCGCGCGGGCACGCTCGTCTACGGCGGCGGCTGGTTCCGCGACAACTGGGACAGCTGGAGCGCCGTCGCCGCGGACGGAACGGCGGGCGAGCGGGAGCACGAGACCGCGCGGCTGGTCACGTCGCTCGACGCGCTGGTGATCAGCGACTCCCTGGCTCCCGATCCGGCGGCGCCGTGGGCCGCCACCACGCGGATCGTGCCGCGGGAGCAGGGTCCGGCCGAGATCGGACGGCTCAAGCAGGGCGACGGGGGCGACCTGCTGATGTTCGGCAGCGGCACCACCTGGAATCCGCTCCTCGAGCAGGGTCTGGTGGACGAGCTGATCGTCCTCGTCGGCGCCGGACTCGCGGGCGGCGGCACGCCGCTCTACTCCGGGGTGCCGCAGCACGGGCTGCGCCTCCTCGACGCGACGGTTCTGCCGGGCTCGGAGCTGGTGCGGCTCCGCTACGACGCGAGCGGGGCCGGCGGGCGCTGAGCGGGACCTGCCGACGCGCGAGGACGCCGGCGGACCTGCGCCCTTCGAGCCGTCGAGGCGCTCGCCTCCGCCGGGGTGCGCACGACCCCGGCTGAGACAGGGCGGCCTCCCTCAGGAGCCGACGCCCCCTCCCGTCAGCTGACGTCGTGCGCGCGAGGCGCAGGGGCCGCCCCGGACAGCGAGCGGTCGCCCGACGCTGCAGGCCTGCGGAGTGCCCCGGCGCACAGCCGGACCCCCAGAACGACGCTCGTCACGCCTCCCGCCAGCAGCCCGGCACACACCGCGGTCCAGATCGTCATGCTCGAACTCGGCACGGCGTGCAGCCCGAATACGAGCCCCGCTCCGCTGCCGACCAGCGCGGCCGCGACCAGTGGGATCGTGAGCGCCGAGCTCTTCTCGGCGGCGGTCCACGACGAGCTCCACAGGACCAGAACGGCGCCGATCGGCCAGCCGATTCCGGGGATCAGCAGCCAGCCGAAGGCGAAGACCAGGGAGGCCGCGACCGCGAACCACCGACGGGCGAGAATCCCCCGCACATTTCCGTGCTGAACTCCGGCCTGGACCTGATCTGACATGCGTCGGAGCCTACGGAGACGGACGGGACCGCGGCACGAACTGGCGCAGGGCCCCCGCGCACCGGCACACGGCGCGGCGAGAATCGCGTCTGTGGCGCAGCGAACGCGCCACCGTACTCCGAAGCCTTGGCCACCTGTGCACGCCATCAGTACCTTGTCACGCAATGTTCCACCCGGAACAAGAAACGGAGACACTCATGTCTGGATTCAGATCCAAGCTGATGGCGGGGATCGCCGTCCTCGCACTCGCTCTCACCGGAGCCGCGCCTGCGAGCGCGAGCACGGAAGCCGAGCACTCGGAGGTCGTCATCGCCCGCGAGTTCCTCTCGGAGTACGGCGTTCCCTCCGAGACGCAGGACGACCTGGTCGAGGCGTACCTCGCCGGCGAGGCGTGGGACTCGCTGTCGAGCGCTAACCCGACCGTGATTCTCAATCAGATTTGTCAAGCCAGCGGGGATGGTTTGGCTCGCCTGTTCTTCCTTCTCTCCCAGCGTTTTTTTGCCTGGAAGGCACGTAGTGCCGAGCAGGGTCGGGGGCGGGAGCGCAACCCGGAGGGCGGAGGAGGAGAGGTTGTCGGCGCGATGTGAGGGAGCGCAGCGACCGCGTGCCGAGAACCTCGGAGGAGCCGGCCGCGCAGCGGCTTGCGCGGACACTGGAGGCCCGTACGCTGCCGAAGGCTTCCAGGCAAAAATGCGCACAGCGCTCAACACCGCCGCCGGCCAGAGGCCGGTGTTCGCTCGGGTCTGTGAACCGCGACGCTCGTCGCGGCGGCTCTCAGTGGTCTTCGGTGAGGTGGCGGTAGATGGTGCCGCGAGACACGCCGAAGGTGTCGGCGATCTGCTGGACCGTGTAGGTCTTCTCGTCGTACATCGCACGCGCCTGTTTCGCCTTCGTCGGCGTCATCTTGAAGCGCCCGCCGCCCTTACGTCCGCGAGCTCGAGCGGCGGCAAGGCCGTCGTGGGTTCGCTCCACGATGAGGTCGTGCTCGAACTCCGCGATCGCGGCGAGCATGTGGAAGAACAGCCGGCCGCCCGGAGTGGTGGTGTCGATGCCCTGAGACAGCGCCTTCAGTCCGACGCCGCGCTGCTGGAGGCCGTCGGCTACCTCTTTCAAGTTCCGCACGGACCGGCCGAGGCGATCGAGCTTCGTCACGACGAGGGAGTCACCCTCGCGGAGGTAGTCGAGAGCGTCCTCGAGCGCGGGACGCTTCGCGAGTACTCCGGAGGCGTGCTCGACGAACACCTTCTCGCAGCCGGCTGCCGTGAGCGCATCGGTCTGAGCGTCGGGGTTCTGGTCTCTGGTCGAGACGCGCGCGTATCCGATCGAAGCCATAGGCCTGACTGTACTGCGAACGTAGGTTGCGGGTCATAGCTCTCGGACACGGGCCGTGGAACACGGCGCGCCGATTGGACCGCCGCGCTGCTCGACCGTCTCGTAAACGATCGTTCGCGAACACCTCGGCAGTGGTCGCTCAAATCGATTTCTGTCGATAACATCGGTGCATGCCGATTGATCACGTGCGGGGCACCTCTGCCGCCGTCTCCCTCTTTCACTCTTTGGCCGACCCGAAGCGTCTCCAGATCGTGCGGCGACTTCAGCATGGTGAGGCTCGGGTCAGTGATCTAGTGGCGGAGCTGGGCGTGGCGCAGTCGACGGCTTCTGAGCACATGAGCTGCCTGCGCGAGTGCGGCCTGGTCGTGGGGCGTGCAGAGGGACGGCAGGTGTTCTACTCGTTGGCCCGTCCGGAGCTGATCGATCTTCTCGAGTCCGCTGAGGCACTTTTGGAGGCGACGGGGTTCCAAGCGGATCTGTGCGGCACGTTCGGGGCGGAAGCACGGAGCGCACGTGACGTGGACGCTGCCGCATCGGAGGTCCGTCGGGGCGTGGAAGTGGCGCCGTGATCGGCACTATCGCGGCGGCAATCGGACTGTTCGCTGCGACGAACATCGATGACATCGTGGTTCTGACGGTGCTGTTCCTCGCGTCCGCCCGTGGCTCGCTGCCGGGCTGGAAGGTTGTGGCGGGGCAGTACCTCGGCTTCGCGACTCTCGTCGCGATCAGCGTCGTTGCCGCCGCCGGGTTGACGATCATCCCGGATGAGTGGGTGGGGCTTTTGGGCCTGATCCCGCTGGCGATCGGTCTGTACGGGCTCATCCGCACCCTGCGCAGCAGGGGCGATGATGACGACGACGATGACGAGAGTTCGATCAGTGCGGTCGGGCTGCTGGGCGTTGCGGGGATCACGATCGCGAACGGCGCGGACAACATCTCCCTCTACACGCCCGTATTCCGCACGAGCCCGATCGCGGACACGGTGGTCACGATCATCGTGTTCTTCCTCCTCGTCGCGGTGTGGTGCCTGATCGCTCGCGTCGTCGGCACGAACAAGACGGTGACCGAGCTGTTGGAGAGGGTCGAGCACTGGCTTGTGCCTGCCGTATTCATCGGCCTGGGTCTGTTCATCCTGATCGAGTCGGGTGTTCTGCCTCGACTCCTCGAGCTGTTCTGATGCCCGCCACGCGCAGGCTCGTCCTCCGAGTGGCTTTCATCGCTGCGCTGATTGCGGCCGCGTTCGGTCTTGATCAGCTCACGAAGAGCTGGGCCCTGACAGCGCTGGAAGACGGACGCACGATCGAGCTCGCTCTCGGAGCGCGGTTCGAGTTGATCTTCAACCCCGGCGTCGCCTTCGGGATGGGCTCCGAGCTGGGACCTGCACTGGCGGTCGGACTGATCGTCATTCTTGTGACCCTCACGGTGTGGGTGTTCGTGCGGACCATCCGCGGGGCTCCGCTGGGTGGACCGGCACTTCTCGCTCTCGCCGCCGGCGGTGGCGCAGGTGGTGAAGATGTCGGCGACGTTGAAGATCGCGAACCAGTCGACCGCGATGAAGTCGACGACCTCTCCGCCCAGCGGCGTGTCCGCGGCTCGGCTGATGCGGTCCCAGATGTTCCCTGCGCCACCGCCGGCGGCGAGAGCGAGAAGTGCCGGTCCACCCAGCGGAGCCCCGCGGATGGTCCGCACGAACACCCACACCGTGAGGGTCACAAGA
>NZ_PSVU01000036.1:0-39661 GCF_002932515.1 Rathayibacter sp. AY1D5 | reverse complement strand
AGCTGGGCCTCCCGGCGCGCGGGGACGGAGGAGAGCAGGACGGCGACGCTCGCCTCGCCCGCTCCCCGCCAGGCGACCTGGTCGATCGCCGCGGGCGCGGATCCCGGGGCCGAGACGAGTGCCGTGAACGTGGTGCCGAGGGCGGTCGCGAGGCGGTCGACTCCGGTCAGCGAGATGTTGGCCTCGCCGGCCTCGGCCGCGACGATCGTCCGCCGGCTGATGCCCGAGCGCGCCGCCAGCGCGGACTGGCTCAGTCCGGCTCCGCGCCGCGCGAGACGGAGGTTGCCGCCCAGGTGGGCGAGGACGGGAGCCGACATGCGCACTATTCTGCACCGACAGGCCCCTGTTGCTCCTAGGATGTGCAGAATGATGCACATCTCGCCGCTCCGGGGCCTCCGCTTCACCCGTCCGGAGTGGGCGCTCATCGGCATCACCGCGATCTGGGGCGGGACCTTCCTCGCCGTGCACATCGCGATGGAGCACAGTGGTCCGCTGTTCTTCGTCGGGATGCGGTTCGCGATCGCGGGACTGATCAGCGCGGTCGTGTTCCACCGGTCGCTCCGGGGGATGCGGCGGATCGACCTCGCGGCCGGCGTCGCGATCGGGGTGATGATCTTCGCGGGCTACGGCCTGCAGAGCTACGGGCTGCAGACGATCACGAGCAGCACCTCCGCGTTCCTCACCGCGCTGTACGTGCCGCTGGTGCCGCTGCTCCAGTGGGTCGTGTTCCGTCGCCGTCCGGGCGTGCTGACGCTGGTGGGCGTCGCGCTGGCGTTCGTCGGACTGCTCCTGATCGCGGGCCCGCAGCCGGGCGTCGCGCTCGGAGCGGGCGAGGTGGCGACGATCGTGAGCACGCTGCCGATCGCGGCGGAGATCATCCTGATCGGCCTCGTCGCCGGACGCGTCGACCTCGGCCGGGTGACCGTGGTGCAGCTGCTGGTCGCCGGCGCGCTCGGGTTCGCCTCGATGCCCGTCGCAGGCGAGGCGGTCCCGGCGTTCTCGTGGGCCTGGCTGATCCCCGCGCTCGCGCTCGGGGCGAGCAGCTGCCTGATCCAGCTGACGATGAACTGGGCTCAGCGCTCGGTCTCGCCGTCGCGCGCCACGATCATCTACTCCGCCGAGCCCGTCTGGGCCGGTCTGATCGGCCGCCTCGCCGGCGACCGGCTCCCCGCGCTCGCCCTGCTCGGGGCGGGGTTCATCGTCGCGGGCACGCTCGTCAGCGAGCTGAAGCCGCGCCGCGAGCCTGCGCCGCCGGCTCTCAGGTGACGGCGGGGAGGGCGGCGGAGGCGACGAGCGCGCCGCCGGCGTCGGTGATCTCGACGGCGGCGACGGACTCGCGCAGGACGGCCGCGTTCATCTCGCAGTCGAGCTCCGCGGAGCTGCCGAGGAAGGAGCCGGACGGGAGCCGCTCGCCGGAGCCGGTGACCAGCACGAGGTCGTAGCTCTCGCCGAGGGCGAAGCCTGTCCCGCGGAGGATCGTCTCGGTGCCCCAGGTGTGCGCGACCAGCGAGCCGTCGAGCGTCACGCCCTCCGTCCGCTCATCGAAGGCGATCGCCTCGACGGCGCCGAGCGTCCCGGGCGGTCCCGCGACGGGGCGCTCCTCGGCGGACCGCAGGGCCGCTCCGGCGACGCCGCCCACGACGAGGAGCGCGGCCGCCGCGGCGACGGCCAGGACGGCACGGCGGCGCGGGGCACGGCGGCGCGGGGCACGTGCACTCTCCGCGCGCTCGGGCCGCTCCCCGGCGAGCGCCGCGACGCGCGACCGCAGCTCCGGCGACGGCTCCGCCTCCTCCCAGCGGCCCAGCGCGCCGACTCGGTCGACCACCGAGCCGAACGACGCGAGCTCGCGGTCGATCGAGGGGTCGGCGGCGCGCAGGCTCTCGAACTCCCGCGCCTCCTCGGCGGAGAGGTCGCCGGCGAGGGCCGCGGCGAGGAGCTCCTCGCGGCGGCCGCCGGGCTCGTCTCCGTCGGGCTGGTCTCGGTCGATCACGATCTCTCCTCGTCCGTGGGTCCGGCGCCCGCGAGGTGACCGCGGAGCGCTCGGAGAGCGTAGAAGGCGCGGCTGCGCAGGGTGGCGACCGGCACGCTCGTGGCCGCCGACAGGTCGGCGTAGGTCTCGCCGTGCAGGTGGACGGCGACGACGACCTGCCGGTGCTCGGCGGAGAGCCGCGCGAGCGCCTCGGCGATCGCGAGCGGCTCGAGGGGGTCGCGGTCCTCCGCGGGCACCTCCTCCAGAACCTCGGCCTCGACCAGACGCGGCAGGCGCAGGCGCGAGCGGTGCACGTCGATGACGACGTTGCGGGCGATGGCGAAGAGCCAGGTGCGGGTGCTGGCGCGCTCGGCGGAGTAGCTCGCCCGCGAGCGCCAGGCGCGCAGGAACGTCTCCTGCACGCAGTCCTCGGCGAGGCCGCGGTCGCGCAGGGCGTTGAGCGCGAAGCCGAGCAGGGCGGACCCGTGCTCGTCGAAGGCGGCGGCCGGGTCGAACTCCGCCGTCCGGGGCTCGAGGCGCACCACGGGAGCCGGGACCTCCGAGTGCTCGCGCGGCATCGCGGGCCCTTCGTCTCGTCGTGCCGTCGCCGTGCGCGCCACACCGCCTCCTCGTCGGGACCGGTGGTCCGTCGGAAGGGGGTACGGCCGCGGCGGCGGCAGCGTTCATCGGAGGCGAGGACCGTCTCCGTGAAGATCTTCTCAGATGGAGTGAACGCGGCGCCGCTTCCGGCCGTACTCCCTGCATCGGGCCCGCTCGGCGCTCGCGATCGAAAGGCTCCACCATGACGAAGACGTCCCCCGCGCGGAACCGCGCCGGCCGCCGCCTGCTCTCCCTCGGCGGCATCACCGCCGTCGCCGCCGCCTCCTTCTTCGCCGCCGCGCCGGCCCAGGCCGAGACCGAGGTCGCCGAGCCGTCCTCCTTCACCAGCGCCTTCACGGTGATGGCGACGCCCGACCAGGTCGTGAACGCCGACTCCGCCGCGACCCCCGGCCAGCCCGACGCCACGGGCGAGATGACCTTCCGGGTCAACAGCGACCTCGACGTCATCTGCTACGACATCACCCTCACTGGTGTGACCGGCGACTACCAGAGCCCCGCGAAGACCGCGACGCACATCCACCAGGCGGCGCTGGGCAAGGCGGGCCCGCCGCGCATCGCGTTCCCGAACCCGGCCCCGGTCGGAGACGGCCCCCGCACCAGCAGCGGCTGCCTGCAGGGCCCCTTCACCACGGGCATCCAGGCGAACGGGGCCGACACCGGCGCCGGATTCACGCTGAAGGCCCTCGAGGCCGATCCCGCCGCCTTCGCGGGCGACTCCCACACGGCCTCGTATGCGGCTGGCGTCGTCCGCGGCCAGCTCTCGCAGGTGCCGGTCGGCGGCCTCCAGACCGGTGGCGGCGCGACCGCCGCCGGGAGCGACGCCACGGGCACGTCCGGTCTCGCCGCGACGGCCGGCCTCGGAGCCGTCGCCGCCCTCGGCGCGGCCGGAGTGGTCGTCGCCCGCCGGCGCACCGCCTCCTGATCGTGGGCAACCGGTCGAGGAGCGGCGCGGCGGCACTGTGCGCCGTGCTGCTCCTCGCGGGGTGCGCCGCCGCGGACGGGAGCGGAGGAGCGGAGACGCCCGCGAGCGCGCCCGCGCCTCCGGCCCTCGCTTCTGCTCCCCCGCTCACTCCTCCCCCGGTCCCCGCGCCCGACCCCGCCGCTGCCGCGCCTGCGCGCACCGTCGGCGTCGAGCCCGCCCGGCTGAGCGTGCCCGCGATGGGCCTGGACGAGCCGCTGATCGCGCTGGGCATCCAGTCGGACGGGGCGATGGAGGTGCCGGTGGACTACGACGACGTCGGCTGGTTCTCGGGAGGCGGGCGCCCGGGTGGCAGCGGCCGCACCGTGATCGCGGCGCACGTCGACTCGCGGTCCGGTCCCGCGGTCTTCTTCCGCCTCGGCGAGCTCGCCCCGGGCGATGAGATCGCGGTGAGCGGAGTGGACGGCTCCGACCACCGCTACCGGGTGACGGCGGTCGAGTCCCACGCCAAGGCCGCGTTCCCCACCGCCCGCGTCTTCGGCGCGACCCTCGAGGAGGAGCTGATCCTCGTGACCTGCGGAGGCGAGTACGACGCGGCGATCGGCCGTTATCGGGACAACCTGGTGGTGTTCGCCTCCCCGCTCTGAGGCCCGCCACGGAGGCGCGGCACAGAGAGGCGGCACAGAGGGGCGGCACGACCGCCCGGCATCGTGGCGCGGAACGGAGGCGCAGAGCACAGCACAAGAGCCCCGTCGGCGCAAGGGTCCGGGCGCGCGGACGCCGTGTGGTCGGATGAGGAGGGCAGCCCCCGCCGCCGCTCCCCTCCCGCTCCCCACCGCCGTGGCGCGGCCGATCCGACAGGACGCCCGTGTCCACCAGCCCCCGCCCCACCCTCTTCGCCCTGCCCGGACTCGGGCTCGACGGCCGCGCCTTCGACGCGCTCGGCCGCGAGCTCGCCGACGTCGCGGACCTCGTCGCGCTCGACCTGCCCGGTGGATCCGGGACCTCGCTCGAGGAGATGACCGCTGCCACGATCCGCCGGATCCGCGAGCACGACGCCTCCCGCTGGCTGCTCCTCGGGCACAGCATGGGCGGGAAGATCGCCTCCCTCGTGGCCTCGCGCACGGTCACCGGCCGCTCGGGCCTGTTCGGGCTCGCGGGCGTCGTGCTCCTCGCCGGGTCGCCGCTCTCGCCCGAGCCGATGGAGGAGGAGCGCCGCTCGACCATGCTCGGCTGGGTCGACGACGGGCACCTCGACGAGGCACAAGCGCGCGAGTTCGTCGACCAGAACGTCGGCTCGCCGCTGCCCGCCGACGCCGACGCGGAGGTGCTGGCCGAGCTGCGCCGCTACTCCCCCGAGGGCTGGCGCGACTGGCTCGAGCACGGCAGCCGCGAGGACCGCACCGGAGAGGCCGCCCTCGGGGCCGTGCCCGCGCTCCTGATCGCGGGCGGTGAGGACGGCGACCTCGGCGCCGACGCGCAGCGCCGCCTCAACGGCTCCCTCTACTCCCGTGCCCGGCTGCTCACGCTCGCCGGGGCGGGCCACCTGCTGCCGTTCGAGCGCCCGGTCGAGGTGGCGGCGGCGATCCGCCGGTTCTGGGAGGAGGAGGCCGGCACGGCGCCGTCGGTCCCGGCCGACGTCGGCGCGGCCATCGCCTCCGCCCGGACCTCCACGCGGGTGCGCGGGCTGCTGGCCGTGCGCGCGCTCGCCGACGACCCGGAGTACGCGCCGCGCGCCCTGACCGTCGCCCAGCTCGCGGAGCTGCGCGCGATCGCCGACCGGGTCGTCCCGCAGGAGGGCGGCCGGATCGACCTGGCCGCACGGGTGGACACGCAGCTCGCGAACGGCGAGGGCGACGGCTGGCGCAACGCCGACCTGCCGGCCGACCCGATCGCCTACAGTCTGGTGCTCGACGCCCTCCGGGGCTTCGCCGGCCTCGGCCCCGCCGAGCAGGACGCGCGCCTCACCGCGATCGCCGACGGCTCCGCGGAGCCCGGCGACGGCTCGGCCGGCGGGCTCGGTGCCGAGCAGCTGACCGCCTGGTTCGAGGACTGCCGCGTCGACCTCGTGAAGCAGTGGCTGGCCCACCCCGCGTCGATGGCGCGGATCGGCTACGACGGCTACGCCAGCGGCGGCGACACGCTGCCGCTCGTGACGGGCTTCCGCCTGCTCGGCGCCGACGACCGCGAGACCTGGGAACCGACGACGAGGAGTCACCGATGAACACGACCGGCATGCGCCGCTTCCCGCTCGACGAGACGGTCGACGCCGTCGTGATCGGCACCGGGGCAGGCGGAGCGCCCCTGCTCTCGGTGCTCGCCGCTCGAGGGCTGCGGGTCGTCGCCCTCGAGGCCGGGCCGCACTTAGATCCGCTCGGCCACACCGCCGACGAGACGGCGGCCGTCGAGATCAACTGGATGGAGGAGCGCCTCAGCGGAGGCGAGACCCCCACCGCCTTCGGGCAGAACAACAGCGGCCGCGGGGTCGGCGGCTCGACGCTGCACTGGGGAGCGTTCACGCCCCGCCCCGACCCGCGCGACCTGCGGCTCCGGAGCGACTCCGGCGTCGGCCGCGACTGGCCGATCGAGCACGCCGAGCTCACCGCGTACATCGAGAAGGTGGAGGCGACGATCGGAGTGGCGGGCCCGGCCGAGTACCCGTGGGACCCGTCGCGCCGCTACCTGCAGGGCCCGCTCGCGCGGAACGCCTCGGCCGACATGATGCTGCGCGGCTGCGCGGCGATCGGGATGCGCGCGACCGACGCGCCCGCCGCCGTGCTCAGCGGCCCGCGGGACGACGGCCGGCCCTCCTGCGTCAACTGCGGCCAGTGCCATCAGGGCTGCCGGACCGGCGCGAAGACGAGCATGGATGTGACCTACCTGCCGGAGGCGGTTCGGGCCGGCGCCGAGATCCGGGCCGACTCGTTCGTGCACGGGATCGAGCTGGACGCCGCGGGACGCGTGTGCGCCGTGGTCTACACGAGCGGCGGAGTGGAGCACCGGCAGCGCTGCTCCGCCCTGTTCCTCTGCGCGGGCGGCGTCGAGACGCCCCGGCTCCTCCTGCACACCGGCATCGCGAACAGCAGCGGCCAGGTGGGCCGCAACTTCCTGGCGCACGGGGCGACCCAGGTCTGGGGCACCTTCGAGAACGAGATGCGCGGCTACCGCGGCTACCCCTCCTCGGTGATCACCGAGGACACCGTCCGCCCGGCCGACGCGGACTTCGCGGGCGGCTACCTGATCCAGAGCCTCGGAGTGATGCCGCTGACCTACGCGACGACGCTCGCCCGCGGCGCGGGCCTCTGGGGCAGGGATCTGATGGACGCGCTCGACGGCTACCGCTTCGCGGCGGGCGTCGGTATCAACGCGGAGTGCCTGCCCGCCGACGGCAACCGGCTGGAGCTGACCGACGAGCTGGACGAGCACGGGGTGCCGAAGGCGCGCATCACGTTCTCGGCGGGCGCCAACGAGGAGGCGATCGACCGGCACGCGATCCGGACGATGACCGCGATCGTGGAGGCGGCCGGCGCGACGAGCACGCGGGTCATGGCGCGCACGGCGCACACTCTCGGCACCGTGCGGATGGGCACCGACGCGGGCGACGCCGTGATCGACGCGGACGGCCGCAGCTTCGACGTGCCGAACCTCTGGGTGTGCGACAACTCGGTGTTCCCGAGCGCGCTGATCGCGAACCCGGCGCTCGCGACGATGGCGCTCTCGCTGCGGACGGCGGACCGCTTCCTGGCGGCGTAGCGTCGCGGCTGCGGGGCGGCTGCGGGGCGGGACGACGGGCGAGGTGCTCCTCCGCGTCGCCGACTGACCGCGCGGGCGCGCCCGGACTGCTCGCCCGGACTGCGCACCCCGCCGGAGCAGCCGTGGGGCGGTGCGGGGCGCCAGCGCAGTCCCGAGACACGCTGCCCGAACGGCGGGCCGACGCGACGGCATGTGACGGCGGTTAGGCGCGCGCTGAGCTGCCGAGGTGCTGCATCGTGGTGGCTGAACGGCGGCATGGCGAACGGCGGCGGCACGGCCCTGGTGTCGGCACGGTGTCAGGCGACGGTGCGGCCCCGGTGACGGTCCGCGCCTCAGCGGCGGTGGTGCGGCGGTGGTGCGGCGGTGGTGCGGCGGTGCGGCCGCGTGAACCCGAGCGAAGGCGCAGATCCGAGCGTCAGCGGCGCGGCGGTAGGTCGCTAAGCACTCGCCTCCGAGCGACAGCACGGCCCGATCACCAGCGCGAACCCGCGCAACGGGCCGAACCCGCCCGACAGCCGATTCCCTCACGGCAGCACGGCAGCACGGCAGCACGGCAGCACGGCAGCGTGTCAGCACGGCAGCGTGTCAGAACGGCGGCGGCCGGTCCGCGAACCTCGGGGTCGCCGGTGGGCCTGGACGGAGCCGTGCCTCGAGGCCCGGCGGGCGCGTGGTGATGCGGCGGCCGGTGGGGGTGGTCCAGTCGGCGGTGCCGTCGGGGTGGAGGACGTAGGTCCAGCGGTCGCCGTGCCGCACGTGGTGGTGGGCGACGCAGAGGCTGGCGAGGTTGGCGGGGTCGGTGCCGCCGCCGTTTCGCCACTCGACGACGTGGTCGGCCTCGGCGCCCGCGGCGGAGCGGGTGCAGCCGGGGAAGCGGCAGGTCACGTCGCGGAGCTGGAGGAGGAGCCGCAGCTCGCGGTGCGGCAGTCGGCGTGTGCGCCCGACCGAGAGGACGGCGCCCGTCCGGGGCTCGGTCAGCACGCGGGTGACGGTCGCGGGGACGAGGCTCCGGGCGACGTCCGCCGGGATCGGGCCGTAGCCGTCGAGCTCGGCGGAGGCGTCGTCGGCGCCGGACGCGGTGCTCGCCGAAAGGGTGACCCGCACCTCGGCGCGCACGCCGGTGACGAGGGTCGGAACGGGCCGATCGGCGCCGACCGGGTCGGGCACCGTGCCGATGACGTCCGCCTCACAGAGGAGGTCGGCCAGAGCGTCGGCTCGCAGCTGGGCGAGGGTCCGCTCGTCGCCCGCTCCGGAGATCGCGTCGACGTCGCACGCCCCGGTGATTCCGGTCGGCTCCGCCCCGGTCGTCCCGCTCGACTCCGCCCCGCAGGAGCCCGCATCCGTGGCGGCAGGCGGCTCCGCCCCCGCCGGCCCCTCGGCGCCGTCGCGGAGGATCCGGGCGATCCGGTCGAGGCGGCTGTACGCCCCCACGGCGACCGGGGCGGGGAGGAGGGCGCAGAGCGTCGCCATACCGTCGACCTCGGGGGTCAGCCAGACCGCGCGGTCCTCGCGGGCACGTCGGTGGCGCTCGGCGAGGGGCTGCTCGTGGAGCTCCTCTCGCAGCCGCGCCAGAGCGCGCCGCAGCTGGGTCGGCGTGGTGCGGGCCGCGAGCTCTGCCGCCCGCGTATCGAACGCGGCGCGGGAGCCCGGAGGCAGGGTGGCCGCGACGGCGCAGACGACCTGGCCCGCCTCCCACCGCAGGCGCGCCCCGGCGAGGGCGGCGCGGGTGGCCGGCAGGTCTTCGACGAGAAGGCGCGCGTGGTCGAGCTCGCGGGAGGCGACCCGCTCAGAGACTCCGAGGGCGACCGCGAACTCCGCGCGGATCGACCGCTCGGCGAGGTCGCTCGACGCGTGCGGCGCCGAGCCGCGGGCGAACGACTCCGGATGCTCGAGCGCGGCCCGGTGCCCGGCGTGCAGCTCCTCGGCCGCGGCCAGGAGCAGCGGGGACGCCGAGCGGGCCAGCGCCGCGGCTCGGTCGCCGCGAGCACGCACCTCGCTGAGCACCGCCTCCGCTGCTGTCGACCCGCTGATCATCGTCATACGTGTATTCAATCAGCGACCACCGACACGGAAGCGACGGATCGTCACATCCGTGGAGAACCGGCGTGAGGCCCTCCTGTGGAGGGAGGGATCACCGCCGCCGACGCCGCACATCCCCGCCGTCCTCGGGGCGGCGCACGCAGGACACCGGCGCAACACGCCCCGCTCACGCGAACCGCACCGCAACACGCCCCGCTCACGCGAACCGCACCGCAACACGCCCCGCTCACGCGAACCGCACCGCAACACGCCCCGCTCACGCGAACCGCACCACAACACACCCCCGCTCACCCGAACCGCACCGCCACACACCCCCGCTCACCCGAACCGCGCCGCCTCACACACCCCGCTCACCCGAACCGCACCGCCCCACCTCACGCACCCCCGCACGCCCTCAGCCTCACGCGAACCGCCCCGCCACCTCCGCCAGGCACTCCCGGAACACCCGCACGGCCGGCGACGCCAGCTGCGCCTCGCGCTGGGCGGTGAAGATCGTGCGGCGGGGCGTGCCGGGCAGCTCGAGGAGGCGGCAGTCCGGGGCCTCGCCCGCCCAGACCAGGTCGGGCATCAGGGCGACGGCGTGGCCGGAGGCGGCGAGTCGGATCTGCGCCTGCAGGTCGGCGGTCTCGAAGCGGACGTCCGGCTCGAAGCCCGCGACCCGGCAGGTCTGCTCGGCGAAGTGGCGGCTCGCGGTGCCGCGCGGCTCCATCACCCAGGCGGAGTCGCGGGCCGAGGCGAGGTCGACGACGGCGGAGTCGCGGCTCACGGCGAGGCGGATCGCGTCGGACGTCAGGTCGCTGCGCACCAGTCCGGGCAGCCAGGAGGTCGAGTGGCCGGGGTACTGCTCGGCGACGACGAGGTCGAACTCCCGCGCCCACGACGTCTCGTGCAGAGCGCCCTCCGGCTCGCGCTGCACCATCTCGATCCGCACCTCCGGGAAGCGGTCAGCGACGGCCCGGAGCGCGCCCGGCATGAGCGCGAGCGCGGCCGACTGGAACACCGCGACGCGCACCCGCCCGGTCACCGACTCCCCCGAGGCCGCGAGCGCCGCCTCCGCCCGCTCGAGCAGGGCCATCACCTCGCCGGCCGCCTCGACCAGGATCTCGGCCTGGGGCGTCAGCTGCACGCGCCGGCCCGCCTTCCGCAGCAGCTCGACGCCGGCCTCGCGCTCGAGCACGGCGAGCTGCTGCGAGACGGCGGAGGGACTGTAGGCGAGGGCCTCGGCCGCGGCGGCGAGAGTGCCGCGGATGGCCACCTCGCGGAGCAGGACCAGGCGGCGGACATCGAGCACGGCGTCTCTCCGATCGTTCAGCTGAGCTGACCGGTACCGGTAAGGAACGGTCGCTTCTGCTCAACGGTAGCCGGTCGAATACTGAAGGCACCCACCTCAGAGCAGAAGGACCGCACCATGACGGATCTCGCCAGCCCCGCTCTCGCCACCGGCCCCGCGGCCGACAGCCCGTCCGCCGATTCGATCGATCCCCGCCTGGTCGACGAGAGCGTCGCCCTGGTGCGGCGCTGGCTGCGCGAGGCGTCCGCGATCCCGATCGACGCCTCCGGGGCGCAGCTGGCGGGCGTGCTGAAGGACCCGGCCGGCCTGGACTTCACGGTCGGCTTCGTCGACGGCGTCGTCCGCCCCGAGGACACCCGCGTCGCGGCGGCGGCGCTGAAGGCGATCGCGGGCGGCGTGCCGTCCTTCCTCCCTGCTCCGATGCGCGGCGCGGTCGCCCTCGGCGGCGTCATGGCGCCGCTCCTCCCGGACGTCGTGGTGCCGATCGCGCGCCGGGTGCTGCGACGGATGGTCGGCCACCTGATCATCGACGCGACCGACTCGCGCCTGGGCCCGGCCATCGCCGCGATCCGCCGCGACGGCGTCCGGCTCAACATGAACCTGCTCGGCGAGGCCGTCCTCGGCCGCGAGGAGGCCCACCGCCGCCTGGAGGGGACGCACCGGCTCCTCGCCCGCGACGACGTCGACTACGTCTCGATCAAGGTCTCCTCGAGCACCGCCCCGCACAACCCGTGGGCCTTCGACGCCGCGGTCGACGACATCGTCGAGGAGCTGGCGCCGCTGTTCGCCCGGGCCGCCGCCTCCTCGCCGCAGAAGTTCATCAACCTCGACATGGAGGAGTACAAGGACCTCGACCTCACCATCGCGGTCTTCACCCGCATCCTCGACCGGCCGGAGTTCCTCGGTCTCGAGGCCGGCATCGTGCTGCAGGCCTACCTGCCGGACGCGCTCTCGGCGATGATCCGCCTGCAGGAGTGGAGCGCCGCCCGCCGGGCCCGCGGCGGCGCCGGCATCAAGGTGCGCCTGGTCAAGGGCGCGAACCTGCCGATGGAGCAGGTCGAGGCCTCGGTCCACGGCTGGCCGCTGGCGACCTGGAGCAGCAAGCAGGACTCCGACACGAACTACAAGCGCGTCGTCGACTACGCGCTGCACCCGGAGCGGATCCGCAACGTGCGGGTCGGCGTCGCCGGGCACAACCTCTTCGACGTCGCGTACTCGTGGCTGCTCGCCGGCACCCGCGGCGTCCGCGAGGGGATCGAGTACGAGATGCTCCTCGGCATGGCCCAGGGCCAGGCGGAGGCGGTGCGCCGCACGGTCGGCTCGCTCCTGCTCTACACGCCGGTCGTCGCGCCGGCCGAGTTCGACGTGGCGATCGCGTACCTGATCCGCCGGCTGGAGGAGGGCGCGTCGAGCCAGAACTTCATGTCGGCCGTCTTCGAGCTCGAGGCCGACCCGGCGCTCTTCGCGCGGGAGGAGGAGCGGTTCCGCGCCTCCGTCGCCGCCCTCGACGGGGCCGTCCCCCCGGCGCACCGCGTGCCCGACCGGTTCGCCGCGAGCGGCCGTCCGGGACCGGGCGACTTCCGCAGCACCCCCGACACCGACCCGTCCGTCGCCGCGAACCGCGAGTGGGCGCAGGCGATCCTCGCGCGCGTCCCCTCCTCCCGGGCCGGCGCCGACGCGATCGAGGCCGCCACGATCGGCACCCTCGACGAGCTGGAGTCGGTGCTCTCCGGCGCCCGCGGCAGCGGCTGGAGCGACGTCCCGGCCGAGGAGCGCGCCCGCATCCTGCACCGCGCGGGCGACGAGCTGGAGGCGCGCCGCGCCGAGCTGCTCCAGGTCATGGCGGCCGAGGGCGGCAAGACCCTCGACCAGGGCGACCCCGAGGTCTCGGAGGCCGTGGACTTCGCCCACTACTACGCCGAGCGCGCCCTCGAGCTCGACGCGGTCGACGGCGCCCGCTTCCACCCGGACGCGCTGACCCTGGTCGCTCCGCCGTGGAACTTCCCGGTCGCGATCCCGGCCGGCGGCGTCCTCGCGGCGCTCGCGGCCGGCTCCGCCGTGGTGCTCAAGCCCGCCGGTCCGACCGCGCGCTGCGGCGCCGTGGTGGCCGAGGCGCTGTGGGCGGCGGGCGTGCCCCGCGAGGCCCTGCGCCTGCTCCGCCTGCCGGAGGAGGAGCTGGGGCGCGACCTGATCGCCTCCCCGCAGGTCGACCGCGTGATCCTCACCGGCGCCTACGAGACGGCGGAGCTGTTCCGCTCCTTCCGGAACGACCTCCCGCTGCTGGCCGAGACGAGCGGCAAGAACGCGATCGTGGTCACCCCCTCGGCCGACCTCGACCTGGCGGTGAAGGACGTGGTGGCGAGCGCCTTCGGGCACGCGGGGCAGAAGTGCTCCGCCGCCTCGCTCGTGGTGCTGGTGGGCTCCGTCGCGCGCTCGAAGCGGTTCCGCGCGCAGCTGCTCGATGCGGTCTCCTCCCTCACGGTCGGCTACCCGACCGACCCCGCGACGCGGATGGGGCCGGTGATCGAACCCGCCGAGGGCAAGCTGCTGCGCGGCCTGACCGCGCTCGGCGCCGGTGAGACCTGGCTGCTGCAGCCGCGGAGCCTCGACGACTCCGGACGCCTGTGGAGCCCCGGCGTCCGCGACGGCGTGCGCCGCGGCTCCGAGTTCCACCGCACCGAGTACTTCGGGCCGATCCTCGGGATCATGACGGCGGCGACCCTCGACGAGGCGATCGCGATCGTCAACGAGGTCGACTACGGGCTCACCTCGGGCCTGCACGCGCTCGACCCGGAGGAGATCGGCACCTGGCTCGACGGGATCGAGGCGGGCAACCTCTACGTGAACCGCGGGATCACCGGGGCGATCGTGCAGCGCCAGCCGTTCGGCGGCTGGAAGAAGTCGGCGGTCGGCCCGGGCACCAAGGCGGGCGGACCGGACTACCTGCTCGGCCTGGGCTCCTGGGCCGCGGCGCCGTCGGAGGCGACCGCTCCGGTCGTCGGACCGGCCGCCCGCCTGCTCGCCGCGTCGCGCGCGGAGCTCTCGGCGGAGGAGCAGGCCGCGGTGGAGCGGACGGCGCGCAGCTGCGCGGCGGCGTGGGCCGCGGGCGCTCCTCGCGACGTGACCGGGCTGGAGGCGGAGCGCAACGTCTTCCGCCGCCTGCCCTACGACTCCGCCGTGCTGGTGCGCCTGGCCGCCGGGGAGCCGCTGGGCTCGCTCGTGCGGGTGGCCGTCGCGGCGGCGACCGCGCAGGCACGGGTGGTCGTCTCGAGCGCCGTGGCGCTGCCTCCGCAGCTCGCCGCCGGTCTCGACGAGGCGGCCGGCGCCGTCGTGATCGAGGACGACGCGGCGTGGGAGGCGCGGGTGCGAACGCACGGCGCCGGACGGGTGCGCCTGCTGGGCGCGTCCGCCGCGACGGTGACGGCCGTGACGGGCGGGCGCCCCGACCTCGCGGTCTACGCCGGCCCGGCGACCGAGGCGGGCCGGCTGGAGCTGCTGCCGTTCCTCCGCGAGCAGGCCGTGTCGATCACGGCCCACCGCTTCGGCACGCCGGACCATCTCACGGACGGGCTGCTCTGACCGGCGCGATCCGACCGGCGTGATCCGACCGCCCGCCGCGGGATCCCGCTCCGGTGAACCCGCTCCGGCGTGTCGACTACCGGAGCGGCGTCTCGCGGAGAGGGCGACGGAGGAACGACCGGGCGGAGAGGGGTCAGCCGCAGGCCGCACGTCAGTCCGCGTCAGCTCCGCGGCGGGTCCGCAGGGGTGGAGCGCGCGTCGTTGCTGGCGCGCGGGCCCTCCGGGAGGAGCGCGGCGCGTCCCACGCCCGATCGACGGCGGCGGCCGGGGTCAGCAGGATGTGCGCATGACCCGCCAGGAGAACGGCCGGCGCACCGCCGCGCCCGCCCGCGCGCCACGCCCGCGCACGCGCCCGACCGTCGGCTCCGCCTTCGACCCGCGGTCGAACAGCATCAACGCCATGCGGCTCGGGCTGGCGGTCCTCGTCATCGTGTCGCACTCCTTCCCCCTCGGCGGCTACGGCGACGACCCCGGGTTCGGCGGCTCCACCCTCGGCGCCTGGGCGGTCGGCGGGTTCTTCGCCACCTCCGGCTTCCTGATCACCGCGAGCCGGCTGCGCTCGCGATCCCTGGTCGACTTCCTCTGGCGGCGCTTCCTCCGCATCTATCCCGCCTTCCTCGTCTCGCTCCTGGTCGTGGCCTTCGTCGCCGCACCGCTCGCGTCGCTCCTCCTCGGAGCCGGCGAGTACAGCGCGGCCGGGGCGGTGCGCTTCGTGGTCGCCAATGCGGCCCTCTACATCCGGGAGTACGGCATCGCGGGGATGCTCGGCTCCGTGCCCTACCCGGGCGCGTGGAACGGCTCGCTCTGGAGCCTGTTCTACGAGTTCGTCAGCTACGTCGTGATCGGCCTGCTCGTCTCCCTGGCGCCCGCGCGCTGGGTGCGCCCCCTCGTGGTCGCGGGATTCGCGGGCCTCACCCTCGTCGCGGCGGTGCTCGCGACGGACCTCGTCCCGTTCCCGGCGCCCCTCAACCAGACGGTGACGCTCGTCGGGTACTTCCTCGCCGGCGCGCTCGTGCACCTGTACCGCGACCGCCTCCCCCTGACGGGCGCGCTCACCGCTGCCGCGGCCGTGCTGCTCGTCCTCGTGATCGCGGCCGGCCTCTACCGCGTGCTCGCCGGCCTCCCCCTCGCCTATCTGATGGTCGCGCTCGGCGCCCGGCTCCCCCTGCGTCGAGTGGGCGCGACCCACGACGTCTCCTACGGGATGTACATCTACGCGTTCCCCGTGCAGCAGCTGCTCTCGCTGGCGATCGTCGGAGCCGGAGCCGACGTGCCGCTCTGGGCGTACATCGCGCTCTCGGTCGCGGCGACGGTCCCCCTCGCGTGGGCGAGCTGGCTGCTGGTCGAGCGCCCCGCGATGCGGCTGAAGCGCCTCACCGCCCGGGCTCCCGTCGACGTCGAGGGCCACGTCCTGCGCTGAGGCCCCGAGCCAAGAGCCCGGAGCCGAGAGCCCGCGGCCGTCCACGCCCGGTCGCGCCCCGGAGCCGCCCGCCCGCAGCCCCCACCGGCGCCCGCGAGCCCCGCGCCGCCGCCCGCCTCCGACCCGCCGCGTCAGCCGTCCCAGCCGCCGGGGAGGTGGCGGACCACCCGCCAGCGCGGGTCGAGCTGCGTCGCCGCCCCTCCGTTCCACGCGCGGCTGTGGAACCACGGCGCGATCACGTCGGCGCCGCCGTGCACGTGGTCGCCGAGATGCGCGCCCCAGTACGAGAAGGTCGAGTTCGTCAGCACCAGGCGGCGGGACGCGGCCAGCAGGGCGAGCTGCTGCGGCACCGGCGTCCCCGCCCCCGGGAAGCGCACCTCGACGCCCTCGAGGACGCGGGCCAGCTTCACCCGGCACCAGTCGAGGTCGTCCGACACGATCAGGACGCTGCGCACGGGCTCCCGCTCGCGGGCCAGGGCGAGCGCCGCGTCGACGTACTCGACCACGTCGAAGGAGTAGCGGCCGCGGAAGGCCGGGACGCTGTAGTAGTCGCCGCGCCGGATGTTCACGGTGAGGTCCGCCTCCGGTCGCGCCGCCGCCACCAGAGCGGTGAAGGGGCCGCCGGGCGGGAGCAGCATCGTCGCGACGAAGTCCGCCAGCTCGTCCGCCGTGAACTCCACGCCGAAATCCTGGTGGACGCTCCCGAGCTCGCGGGGGCTGAAGAACGACATCCCCGCCGGGGGCACCACGAGCTCCTCGACGACCCGCGGGAAGACCTCCGCCCACTCCGCGGTCCGCCGCGTCGCGCGCACCGCGGTCGGCACCCCGCGGCTCCGACGGGCGTGGGCCTGCAGCCAGAAGTAGGCGAGGTTCCCGACCCCGAACGACTCGCCGGGCAGCAGCACCGTCGTGCCCCGTCGGCGGAGGGGCGCCAGCAGCGTCGAGCGGACGTCGCCGAGCGTCACCACCGCGGGCCTCCCCTGCTCACGAGAGCTCTCCGAGCGCCACGAGCTGGGCGAAGCCGGGGTGCGCGGCCCGCACCTCCTCGAAGGTGCCGGCCCCCTCGATCCGGCCGCCGTCGAGGAAGAGCAGCCGGTCGGCGCCGCGCACGGTCGAGAGCCGGTGGGCGACCACGAGGACGGTCATGCTGCCGTGCAGCTCGGCGACGGCCCGCGAGATCTCGTGCTCCGTGCGGTTGTCGAGCGCCGAGGTCGCCTCGTCGAGGACGAGGACGGAGGGGCGCCGGTACAGCGCCCGGGCGAGGCCGAGCCGCTGGCGCTGGCCGCCGGAGAGGCGGACGCCGCGCTCGCCCACGCGGGTGTCCAGACCCTGCGGCAGCCCGCCGACGAACTCCTCGAGCTGCGCCGTCCGCAGCACCTCGCGCACGCGCTCGAGGTCGACCTCGGCCGCCGGCACCCCGAAGGCGACGTTCGCGGCGACCGTCGCGTCCAGGAGGAACACGTCCTGCGGCACCACGCCGAGCCCCGCGTACCAGGCCGCCGGGTCCTCGTCGATCGGCCGCCCGCCGCAGAGGATCCGGCCGCTCGTGGGCGGGAGCAGGCCGAGGACCAGGTCGAGGAGGGTGCTCTTGCCGGCGCCGCTGGATCCGACGAAGGCGGTCGTGGCGTTCCGCTGGATCACCAGCGAGACGTCCCGCACCACGTCCACGTCGGAGTCGGCGTAGCGGTACGTGACGTGCTCGAGCGCGATGTCGCCGGAGTAGCGGCCGCCCGGCCCGGGCGTCTCGTCGTGCGCCCCCTCGGAGGCGAGCTCCTCGGCCGCCTCGGAGACGATCCGCAGCCCCGCCTGCCCGCTGCGCACGATCGCGAACGTGGCCGAGACGCGGTTGAGCGTCGGCAGGGCGCGGAGGGAGGCGGCCGCGAAGACGCCCAGGACGGAGAGCGCCTCGGCGCCGGAGCCGGTGGCGACGAGGATCCCCGAGACGCCCACGACGGCGACGACGAAGCCGATCTCGAGCAGGTACTTCGGCAGCTCCGAGACGAGCGAGAGGGAGCGCAGAGCCTGGGCGCTGCGGCGCTTGGCCCCGCTGAAGCCGGCGACCAGGCTCGCCGCGCTCGAGGTGAGGCGCGCCTCGCGGAACCCGTCGAGCGAGGGGAGCAGGAACTGCCACGACTCCAGCGCCGCCTCCGCCATCTCCTCGCCGATCCGGCCCTGCCGCCGCCGCAGGAGGGCCTGGACTCCGCCGAGCAGCACCGCGAAGAAGACGGCCGCGAACAGGGTCGCGACCGGCGAGGCGACCAGCAGGATCGCCACGATCGCGACGAGCACCAGCAGATCGGAGGCGATGCCGATCACGCCGAGCAGCACGCCGGCCGCCTGCGCGCTGGCGTCGTTGATGGTCCGGTACACCTCGGCGAGGCGCCGGGAGCGGTGGACGGCGTAGGGCGCGAGGACGTACCGCCGCAGCAGCTCCGTCGCAGCGTCGGCCGAGATCCGCGTGGTGCGGCCGAGCAGCCACCACCGGAAGACGATCGTCCCGGCGCTCTTGAGCACGAAGACGACCGCGACAAAGCCGGCGATGATCGGGAGGAGGGTCTGGACGTCGGTCGAGCCGAGGACGCCGGAGAGGACGCCGAGCGCGCCCGTGGTGGTGTCGGTCCCGGTGAGCAGCGCCATGAGCGGCACCATCGCGGCGACGCCCAGGGTGTCGAGGACCGCGAGCGCGAGGGAGCCCGCGACGGCGGCGGTGATCCAGCCCGGAGAGGCGGCGCCGGCCAGCGAGAGGAGGGTGCGCAGTCCTGGTCGCAGCGATCCGCCGCTCACGCCGCCATCCCCTCGTACACGGCGGCGATCCCGCCGCACATGATGGAGACGTCCCGCACGGCGCGAGGAGCCGCGGCCCTCGACGCCTGCCGCTCCAGCGCCGCGGCCACCGCCTCCGGGTCGTCGGCGTCGACCAGCGAGTCCCGCTCGACGATCTCGGGGTTCCCGCCCACCGCGGAGGCGACCACGCCGATCCCGCGGGCGGCCGCATCGAGCAGCGTGTAGGAGCAGTTCTCCCAGACCGAGAGCTGGGCGACGACGTCCGCCGCGGCGAGCGCCGCCTCCGGATCGGCGAAGCCGGGGAACGACACGGCGTCGACGAGGCCGAGCCGCTCGGCCCGGGCGCGCAGGGCGCCGTCGAGCGGCCCCTCGCCGGCGACGGTCAGCGTGGCGCCGGGAACGCGCCGGCGCAGCACCGCGAAGGCCTCGAGCAGCGCGTCGAGGCGCTTCTCCGGCGCCAGGCGCGCGAGCGAGAGGACCCGGAGCGAGCCCGGCTCCCCCGGCTCGCGGTCGCGGGGCGCGGCGTCGACTCCGTTGAGCACGACCTGCACCGGCAGGCTCGGCCGCCACTTCTCGATCATGGTGCGGCGGGTGGCCTCCGAGACGGCGATCGCGCCGTCGAAGGACCGCAGCCGCGCGTGGTGCGCCGCCGCGGTCGTCCGCGCCCGCAGTGCGGTGCGGTGGTAGACGTCGGGCCCGGCGATGCCGTGCTCCGTCGTGACGCGGCGGACCCCGCGGGGCAGCGGGGTCGCCGCGGTCACGAGGTCGGCGTGGGCGAGGTGGGAGTGGACGATCGCCGGGCGGAGAGCCGCCGCGGTCGCGCGCAGGGTCGCCACGGAGGCGGCGGCACCGGCGGACACTCCGAAGCGCCCGGTCGTCACGGCCGAGCCCTGCTCCCGGAGCCGCTCGGCGAGTGCTCCCTCGGGGCAGAGCACCACGAGCCGGTGGCCGGGGATCCCGTGCCGGGCAGCGTCGAGGACGTGGCGGGCCACCCCGCCGAACTCGCCGACCGGCACCGCCCAGAGCGCGAGCGGGGTCACAGCCACTCCTCCAGCCGCTCGAGCGCTGTCCAGAAGCCCTCGCCGCTGTTGACGTGCCCCTGCCAGATCTCGGGGATGAACGGCACCCCGGGCGCCAGCTCGTCGAGCGACGCCGCGAAGTCCGGCCAGTCGATCTCCCCCTCGCCGATCTGCACCCCCTCGCCGTCGACACCCGTCGCATCGACGAGGTGCAGGTGCGCGCTGAGCGGAGCGAGCAGCGCCACCGCCTCCGAGAAGGCGAGACCGAGGTGGTTCGCCGCGAGCTTGGTGTGCGAGGCGTCGAGGCAGAGCGGCGTGCCGGTCGCGGCCGCGAACTCGGCGGTGTCGCGCGGGTCCACGAAGAGGTTGTGGAACTGCTGCCCGCCCATGAGCCACGGGTAGGGCGGGAGGGTCTGCGCCAGCACGCGGACGCCGCTCGCGTCGATCCGCTCGAGGGCGTCGGCGACGCGCTCGTAGAGGGGAGCGCGCTGATCCGGAGCCACGTGCGCGTGCCGGGTGAAGCCGCCCATCGTGACGACCATCATCGGGTCCTCCTCCTGGCGGAACCAGCGCGCGAGGCTCCGGGTGGTCTCGACGGTGCGCTGCACCTCCGCGATCGAGCGCTCCCACACGTCGTCGTCGAAGGAGGCGAGGTCGACGAGGAAGTCGCCCGCGAACAGGTCCGGCAGGTGGGTGGTGAAGCCGGAGTCGAGGCGGCGGGTGAACACGTCGTCCGGCTCGATCTCCAGGTCGCGGTACGAGAAGTGGAACTCGAGGAAGTCGGCGTTCGACTCCGCGGCGAGCGCCGCGTGGTCGTGGTACCGCACCGGCAGGCCCCAGGGGCGGCGGAACCGGAACGGCCGGCCGGACGGCGTGCTCTCGCGCAGGTCGCCGGCGAAGAAGAACCCGCCCTCCTCGACGTCGCGGTGGAGCGCGCGGCCGAGCAGCTGCGGCAGCTCGTTGGGCTGGAGGCCCCGGCCGGGGCTGCGGACGACGACGTCGGCGGCGCGCACCACGTCCCCGATCGAGAGGTCGCGGGAGGCGACCAGCGACTTCGCGAGCGAGACGCGGTTCATCGACTCCCCCGTCGAGACCGATCGGGCGTCGCGCGTGCCGAGCGAGTCCTCGATGTCGCGGATCTCGCCGACCATGCGGCGGAACTCGTCCGGGAGCAGGGACACCGTGTGGTCGTTGCCCTCCATCCCCCGGTCGACCGTGAAGTGCTTCTCGACGATGCGGGCCCCGCGGGCGACGGCGGCGACGGGGACGTGCCAGCCCCGCTCGTGGCCGGAGTAGCCGACGACGCCGCCGCCGATCTCGGCGAGCCGGTCGAGGTAGGCGAGGTTGAGGTCGCGGTAGGGCGCCGGGTACGTCGACTGGGTGTGCAGCAGGGCGAAGGAGGTGCCGAGCGAGCGCAGCAGCGCGACCGACTCGAGGATCTCGGACTCGCGGGACATCCCGGTGCTGAGCAGCAGGGGCAGTCCCCGGGTGCCGGCGTCCTCGATCAGGCCGTGGTTGGTGAGGTCCGCCGAGGCGATCTTGAGGCCCGGGATCCCGTAGTCGACGAGCGCCTGCACGCTCGGGGCGTCCCACGGGGTGCAGAGGACGTCGATCCCGGCCTCGGCCGCGTGGTCGAAGACCCGGAGGAGCGGCTCGGCGGGCAACGAGAAGCGGCGCAGGAGGTCGATCGTGTACTGGGCGCCGAGGTCCTCCCCCGCGGTGGCCCCGCCGGCGCGCCGGTAGAGAGAGTCGAGGTCGCGCAGCTGGAACTTCACCGCGTCGGCTCCCGCCTCGACCGCGAGGTCGACCAGCCGCCGCGCCAGATCGACCGAGCCGTTGTGGTTGTTGCCGATCTCCGCGATCAGGAAGGCCGGGTGGCCGTCGCCCACCTCGTGGCGGCCGATCCGCAGCGCCCGATCGCCCTCGACCGCGATCGCGACGAGGTGCCCGCGGTCGTCGACGAGCGGGAGGTGGCTGATCCCGTCGCGGCCGAGCCGGGCGGCGATCGCGGTGGCCGGCTCGTCCGCTCCCGCCGTGCGGACGGCGGTGTTCGCGACGGCGAGGGCCGGGACGTCGAGGGAGGCCGTCGGGTTCGCGATGATCCAGCGGCGGAAGTCGCCGTCGGACACCGACCCGCGGAGGATCCCGTGCCCGTCGACGCAGAAGACGATCCGCTGCTTGTTCGCGTTGATCTTGGCCAGCGCGGTGAGCACCGGGTCCTCGGCGAAGACGATGAACGGGGCGAGGTGCCGGTCGATGATCATGCGCCGCCTCCCGCCGCGAGGCCGAGGAGGGTCTGCTCGACCACCGCGAGGTCCGCCTCGGTGTCGATGTCCCCGCCCTCCGCCTCGTCCATGACGAACAGGCCGACCCGGCCGCCGATCCGGTTGCGCTCGCGCTCGTAGACCTCGGTGCGGGTGAGGTAGAGGGACCCGGTCTCCCGGTAGAAGAAGTCGGCCTCGGCGAGGTCCTGGCGCCGCGGCCGGGCCGTGACGTCGTACTGCGGCACGGAGGCGCCCTCCTGCAGGCGCCAGAGGAACGGCGTCTGCGGGACGACGCCCACCAGCGAGTCGACCCCCGTCGAGGCGAACTGCTCGAGCGCGCGGGCGAGGGTGCCCGGGAGCCGGATCGGCGAGGTCGCCTGGAGGAGCATCACCGCGTCCGGGCGGCGGCCCAGTGCGGCCCGGTGCTCGATCGCGTGGAGCACGACGGGCTCGGTCGCCGTCTCGTCGCGCGCCAGCTCGGCGGGCCGGAGGAACGGCACGTCCGCTCCCGCCCCCTCCGCGATCGCGGCCAGCTCTGGGTCGTCGGTCGACACGAGCACGTCGAGACCGGCGGCGAGCGCCTGCTCGATGCTCCAGACCACCAGCGGGCGGCCCGCGACGGGGCGGGCGTTCTTGCGCGGGACGCCCTTCGAGCCCCCGCGCACGGGGATGACGCAGAGAACGGTCACGGGGTGCCTCCTTCGGCGATGGCGAGTGCCCGGCGGGCGACGGCGACGGCCGGCTCGACGGACGGGACGGGCGGAGCCGCGGTCGGCGTCTGCCCGCCCCAGCGCGCGAGCCGGTACCGGCTCCAGAACTCGAGCACCCAGGCGGGCGGGTCCTCGCAGACGACCCACGCGGGGATCCCGGCGGCCGCGGCCTCGAGGACCCCGGTCGAGAAGATCGAGGCGACCGGCCGGGCCTGCGCGGCGAGGTCGCCGCCGCGGAGCACCCGGATGCCGCGGCGCTCCCACCGCGCGTGCTGCCAGCGCGAGCGGCGGTCGACCTCGGCGGGGTGGGGGCGGTAGTCGGCGCCCGCCTCGCGGCAGAAGCGGGAGGCGGTGGCCGCGGCCGTCCGCCGGGGCAGCTCCGCGCCGTGCAGCTGGCCGAGGAACAGGGGCCGCTCCTCGAGCCGCTCGGGGCGCGGGCGGCGCGACGCGGTCCAGAGCAGCTGGCTGCCGACGACTTCGGTCTCCACGTCGCTGCGGCCGGAGGTCCAGAAGGCCGCGTCCTCCTCCGAGAACGCCAGCAGCTTCGCTCCGGGCGGGAGCGGCGGGGCGGAGGGGGTGAGCAGGCCGTGCTGCACGACCAGGAAGCGGGCGCCGAGGATCGCGGACCAGCGGTGGGCGGCCGCTCCCGCCGCGAGGAAGTGGCCGGTGGCGATCACGGCGCGGAGGCTCCGCAGCTCGGCGGGCGGGTCCGCCTCCGGGTCGACCGGGTGCGCCTTCCAGCGGCCCGGCAGCAGCCCGGACAGCGCGTCGCCGGCTCCGGAGGGAGCGAGGACCGCCGCGGGAGCCCCGCCGAGAGGAGCGAGCGAGGCCGCGGTCGAGGCGAGGGCGCTCGCCGTCGACGCCTCCACCGCGAGCAGGACGGCGGGCCGGTCGCCGCGCACGTGCAGCACCAGGCGGGTCGGCTCGGAGCGCTGCAGCGCCGCCCGAGCGGTGCGCAGCGGGTCGCGGCCGCGCTGCCAGCGGCGCCAGGCCTCCAGATCGGTCGGGTGCGTCAGCGCCACAGGGCCCTCACCTCCCGCATCCGGTGCACGAAGGTGTGCTCGGCGCCGGTGCGTCGCGCGCCCGCCTCGCGGATGCGCCGCGCCCAGGAGGGGTCCGCGCCCGCCCGCCGCACGTGCTCGACGAGCTGGTCCCGCTCCTCGAAGACGAGCACCTCGCTGCCCACCTCGTAGAACTCCGCCACCTCGGGGCGGTCGATCAGGGTCAGCGCCCCGACGCCCGGCGCCTCGAAGGCGCGCATCGAGAGTCCGCCGTGGCCCGCGCCGTGCAGCGCCAGGGTCGCGGTCGAGCCGGCCATCACTCCGTAGTAGCCCGCCCGCGGGACGTCGCGGCGGGCGGGGACGCCGGCCGAGCGCCAGCGGCCGGTGCGCGCCACGTCCCAGGGGTGCCGCGACCACTGCCGCCCGTACGCCTCGACCGCGACACCGCCGGCCGCGAGCTCCCGCAGCACGCGCTCGCGCTCGGGGTAGCGGGCGCCGACGAAGGTCACCGCGGCGGAGGGGCGGGGGCGGAAGGAGAGGAGGGAGTCGAAGGCGTCGGGCAGGTGCCCGGCCGGAACCCCCGCGCGGGCGAGCTCGGCGACGTCGGCGGCGGAGTAGCTGACGATCGACACCGCCTCCCCGGCGAGGGAGCGCAGGCGGTCCACGGGGTGTCCCATGTTGCGGAGCTCGTCGTAGAGCCAGAGCACCACGGGGACGCCGGCACGGCCGACCTCCTCCCACCAGGCGTCGCCGAGGGAGTCGCCCTTCACCACGAGGACGGCCCGGGGCCGGACGGTGCGCAGCGCCGCGATCGCGCGGTCGGTCTCGGCGCGCATCGACGAGCGCCGGAGCCGGCCCCCGGGGAGCCGGTGGCCGAGGGCGTCGCGCACGTGGGCCAGCCCGGTCGCGGCGTCGTAGCGGTGGACGACCACGTCGTCGCCCAGGTGGGCCAGCGCCGACTCGAGCGCCTCCCAGTAGCCGTGGAAGACCGGGCTCACCACGAGCACGGGCCCGCTCACCGGGACGCCGCCTCGGCGGCGGCGACGAGCCGGAGCTCGCGCTGGAGGACGGCCAGCGGGCGCACGTCGCTGCCGGCGGCGGCGCGCACCGCGTTGGCGGCGAGGTTCACGGCGGAGGCGGCGCGCAGGGCCGCGGCGAGGGCGGCGGGGCGTCCGCCCCACTTGCGGGCGTAGCGCAGGCGCGAGGCGACCAGCCAGATCAGCCGGCGCGCGGGGTCGGAGGAGCCGCCTCCCGTGTGCTCGGCGACGACGGAGCCGGCGAAGACCGAGGGCACGCCGCGCTCGCGCAGCCGACGCTGGAGGTCGACCTCCTCGCAGTTCATGTGGAAGGACTCGTCGAACCCGCCGACCGCGCGGAACTCGGCCACCGGCAGCAGCATCACGGCGCCCACCACCCAGTCCACCGGCACCGTCGCGCCCGGGGCGCACCGGGTGTCGTGGCCGACGGCCGCGTGCAGCCGCGGGCGCCAGCGCGCGAGCGGAGTGAGCCACTCCACGACGTAGTGGTGCAGCCGCGGGAAGCGCCGGCCGACCCACTGCCGCTCCCCGCCCGCGTCGACGAGGTCCGGAGCGACGACCGCGGGCAGCCACGGCCGTCCCGCCTCGAGCAGGTCGCGGAGGAAGGAGGGTCCGACGACGAGGTCGCTGTTGAGCACCAGGAGCAGCGGGTGGCGCGCCCGGGCGGCGCCCGTGTTCACCGCGGCGCCGAAGCCGCCGTTCCGCTCGCGCAGCACGACCTCCACTCCGTCGATCCCGGCCGGGAACGGGATAGGGGAGGCGTCGTCGACGACGACGATCTCGAGGGCGGGGGGCGACTCCTGGCTGCGGAGCCGCTCGACGAGGGCGAGCGCGGGCGCGGGGTCGCCGTAGTGCGGGATCACGACGCTCACCCCCTCGGCGGTCACCTCGCGACCGTCTCGGCGGCGCGGTCCCGGCGGAGCGAGCGGCGGGTGCTCCGGACGGTGGCGGCCGGGGGCTCCGCGCCGACGGGCAGAGCGCCGAGAGCGGGGAGGATCACCCGGAGCAGGGCGTCGATGTCCTCGACGGCCGCCGCGGCGACGTCCGGTCCGCGCCCGAACGGGTCGGCGAAGTCGTCCTCGGCTCCGTAGGGGGCGGTGTCATCGGCGAGCAGCCGCAGGAGCGGGACGCCGGGGGCGGCTCCCGCCAGCCGCGCCGCCCGGCGGACCGTGGTGGTGCGGCGCGCGGCGGCCGGGAAGTGGCGGGTGACCCACTCCCGCTGGCCCGCCTCGAACACCAGCACGGGATCGGTGCCGGCGAGCATCCGGCCGTCGGCCTGGCGCGCGCGGTGCCCGGCCGTGGAGAGTCCGCGGGCCCGCAGCGCATCGCTGAGCTCGGGGTCGAGCCCGCGGCCGGCCTCCGCGTGCGTTCCCGCGCTCTCGACCCGCCAGTCGGAGCCGGCGCCGAGCAGGCGCGCCGCGATCAGCTCGGCCGAGGGCGACCGTGCCACGTTCGCATGGCAGAGCAGGAGCAGGCGCCCGCTCATCGAGCCGCCCGGCGGGACGTCTGCGGAGGCAGGGCCCGCGACTCCACCGGGGCGAGCTCGGACCGGCGCGGTGCCGCCGCCGCGCGCTTGCGCCCCGTCGCCGGCTGCGGCTCGGCGTAGTACGCGTTCTTGCGGTCGTAGTAGTAGTACCCGGTGTCGCCGTCGCGGGCGGTGACCATGTTGAGCACGGTGCCGAGCACGCGGGCGCGGACCTGCTGGACGATCCGCCGGGCGGCGACCACCTCGGGCCGGCGCGTCTGGTTCGAGGCGACGACGAAGACGACGCCGTCGACGACGGTCGCGACGATGGAGGCGTCGGTGACGGGCAGCACGGGCGGGGCGTCGATGATGACGAAGTAGTCCTTCGAGAGGCGCGCGACCAGGGCGCGCATCGCCTCGGAGCCGAGCATCTCGGACGGGTTGGGCGGGATGTGGCCGGCCGGGAGGGCGTAGAGGCCCGCCGTGCCGGTGGGGCGGATCGCGTCGTCCACGGGGATCTGGTGGCTGAGGACCTCGCTGAGGCCGATGGCGCCGTCGATGTCCAGCATCCGCGCCACGGAGGGCCGGCGGAGGTCCGCGTCGACCAGGAGGGTGCGCTGCCCGGACTCCGCGGTGACGCGGGCCAGTCCGGCGGCGATCGTGGACTTGCCCTCGGCCTGGTTGGCGCTGGTGATCACGACGCTGCGCGTCTCCTCGTCGACGCTGGAGAAGCGCAGGCCCGTCCGGAGCGAGCGGAACGCCTCCGCGGTGAGCGCGTCGGTGCCGCGGCGGCCGCCGGTCCGGCCCGGGCGTCCGGCCTTGGGGATGCGGCCGAGGACGCCGACGCCGAAGAGCTCGGTGAGGTCGTCGACGGTCCGCACGCGGATGTCGAGGGCCCGGCGGAGGAAGGCGAGACCGAAGCCGAGAACGAGCCCGCCCAGGGCGCCGAGCAGGATGTTCCGCACCCAGTCGGGGCTCGTCGGAGCGGCGGGCGGCTCCGCGTTCTCGAGCGGGACGACGGTGATCTGCGGTGTGCGGTCGGCGGTGGACTGCGTCTCGATGTCGGTGATGACGGCCGCCAGCGCCGCGAGCGCCCCGTTGGCCAGTGCTGCGGCGTTCTGCGCGGTCCCGGCCTCGGCGGTGACCTCGATCAGGGTGCTGCCCGGAGCGACCCTCGCGGTGAGGCGGCCGCTCAGGGCCTCCCCGCCGGGGTTCGCCTCCGGGTCGGCCTCGATCCGCTCGGAGACGGCGCTGCTCGAGATCAGCGGCAGGTAGGCGTTCGCCCGGGTCACCGCGGTCTGCGACCCGCTGATCGCATCGGCCGAGCTGCCGTCGCTCGCGGCGATCACGAATCCGGCCGAGCTCGACTCGTAGACCTTCGGAGTGAGGAACGAGAAGGCGGCCATCGCCAGAGCTCCGACGAGCACGGCGACCACGAGGGTCCGCCAGTTCCGCCGGATGAATGCGATGAGATCGACGACAGTCACTGCGCACCTTTCTGCGTGCCGCGCATGCGCCGCACGACGATGCTGAGGTGTCGGTCACGCTAGCAATGCGGAGCGCCTTTCCCTAGGCGGTCCCCGACCCCTCGGGAGGCCCTTTCTGCGAGGATGACGACATGTCCGCGCCAGGGGGAGAGATCGTCGTCGAGAGGCGTTCCCCGCTCGTTCACGAGGCCTTTCCGATAGCACATTCCGCTCGGATACTCGATGCCGTCCTGATGGGCCTCCTGGTCTACCGGCTCCCCACCCCCTTCCTCCCGGGGAGCGTCCCGCTGGCCCAGACGGCGCTGGCCGCCCTGGTCCTCGTCAGCCTCTTCCGGCGGCCCACCCGCCGTCTCGGACGGGCCGCCTGGTACCCGTGGCTGTGCCTCGCCCTGCTCGCCTTCGTCCTCGCCGGCTCGTCCTTCGACGGCCTCGACGCCCTGCGCCGGGCGGCGAACATCGCGCTCGTCATGCTCGCCGCGGGCTTCCTCGCGAGCGGGCGGATCGACGTGGTCTCGGGGCTCAAAGGACTCGCCGCGGCCCTGTCGCTGAACGCCGTGCTTTTCGTCGCGGGACTCGCCCCGGACAGCTACCAGGGCGCCCTGACCGGCTTCCTCCAGGACAAGAACGTGGCCGGTCTCGTCTACGGAGCGGCGGCACTGCTGGTCTCGGCGCTCAGCTCGCGGCTGTGGCTGCGGGCCGGCGTGCTCGCGCTCGGGGCCGCCGCGGTCGTCGCCACCGACTCCCGCACGTCCATGGCGGCCTACGCCTGCGCGCTCGTGTGGCTCGTCGCGGCGCCGCACCTGCGCCTGCTCTTCCGCGCGCTCCTCGGCGGCGGCCTCGTCCTGCTGTTCCTCTGGGCCGAGCGGAACCTGGCGACGGCCGGCGACTACGGGGTGGAGCGGGCCGGCTCCGACGCCCTGCGCGCCCGCATCCTCGACGCCTCGGTCGACAAGGCGGCGCTCTCGCCGTGGACCGGCTCCGGGCTCGGCCAGGCGACCGCGCGGGTCGACGGGATCGACTGGTTCTTCCACAACTCCTACCTGGCGCTGATGGCCGAGGGCGGCGTCGTGCTGCTCGTCGGCGTCATCGGCACCGTGCTCGTGGCCGGCTTCGCGACCACGGCCGCCGGGGCCGGGAGCCGCCCGGGGCACGCGGTCGGCGCGGCGAGCATCCTGGTGCTGCTGTGTGCGACGCAGCTGGGCGAGGTGTTCTTCGCCCCGATCTCGTTCGTCGTGATCGGCGCGGGTCTCGCTCTGCTCGCGGAGCAGTCCGCCCGCGCTCGCGCTCTGCCGCCGGAGTAGCGCCTCCCGCGTCCGCCCGATCCGGCGCGGATCCGCGGGTCCGGGGCGCGGAGGTCCCGGTCGGCGGGCCCTTCCCTGTGCGACGGAGCTCGCCCGGTGCGGCCCCGGCCGACCGCCGCTCAGGCGCGGCCGCGCTCGCGGACCGCGTCGCGGAGGATGGCGCGCACGCCCGCCCACATGTGCCGCGCGTTCAGCTCGGCCAGCACCCGCTCCCGGCCCGCGCGGGCGACCTCGGCCCTCTTCCCGTCGTCGCTCAGCACCGCCTCCAGCACCGCCGCGATCCCCGCCGGATCGTGCAGGGGCAGCGCGAAGGACGTCTCGCCGTCGCGGACGTAGCCGGCCATCGCGGCGCTCGCGGTGACCGCCGTGCAGGTCCCGCAGCCGGAGGCCTCCAGCAGGACGCTCTGGCCCGTCGGGTAGGCGAGGTCGTGGCTGGTGACGACGACGAGCTCGGCGTCGCGCAGGTTGTCGCGGTGCCGACCGACCGGGACGGGATCGTGCAGGACGACGTTGGCCGGCAGCGCCCGGGACGGCCGCCGCGCAGGAGTGGTCACGATGTCGAACCGCCGGTGCGGCAGGCGCTCGGCGGCGGCGACCAGCGAGTCGAAGTCGCGCCCGCGGTCGACCCCGACGGCGAGCACCTCGAACCGCTTCGGACGCGGCGGAACGGGCCGGTAGTAGTCGGAGTCGACCCCGAAGAGCACCGGTGCGATCCGCCGCTCGTCGACGCCGTGGCGGGCGAAGACCTCGCGCTGGTTCTCGCTGAGCACGATGATCCGGTCGACCCCCTGGAGCAGCCGGACCACCTGTAGCCGCCGCTCCGGCGAGCCGGTGAGCAGCTCCTCCGCCCACCAGCAGGAGAGGACCACGAGCGGCGTGCGGCCGTATGGCCCGAGCCGCGCGCGCCGGAGCAGCGCGGGGAGGCCCGCCTCCGGCTCGAGGACGCAGAGCACCGCGTCGGCCGAGCGGACCGCCCGGAGTGCGCGCAGCTGCGTGTCCACGTTCAGCCCCGTGCGGTGCTCCACGACGTCGCGCAGCTTCACGTGCGCGGGCCGAGACGCGTGACCGGGGACGAGGAGCCGCGTCGAGTCGTCCCGGAGGAGGTCGGCCCGGTACGGCAGCCTCCCGCGGGCGAAGGGCTCGCCCGGAGCCAGGCGCAGGGACGGGTGCTTGAGGAACAGTCCGAGCACTCTGAGGACTTCCGGTTCGCGGGTCATCGTCGTCCTTTCCGGAGGGAGGAGGAGAGGCTCGCCGCGGCATTCCCCGGAAAGCGGATCGGTCTCCTGGCGGGAGGATCAGGAATCATCGGAGAGGGCCATCCGCGCCAGAAGTCCGTCGATAGCCGACTTCCCGGAGGACGGGGAGTAGGAATCGTTCCAGCGGGCACGATCCCTCTCCCGCGACTCCGATAGTCCTCTCTTCTTCCGGGCTCTGATCAGCTCGGCCAGAGCCCGCGGATCCCCGGCTCTGAACGTGGCGTCGATCGACGGGCCGACGACCTCGGGGAGCGCACCGGCATCGCTCACCACCACGGGGACGCCGGCCGACATCGCCTCGGTCACGACCAGGCCGAACGACTCCGGCTGCACCGACGGCACCACCAGGAGGTCGATCCGCGCGAAGAGGTCGCCGGGCTCGATCCACCCCGGCCGGTCCACCAGAGCGGCGACCGGAGCGAGGGCCGCCTCCACCTCGCGACGCTCCCGCTCCGCCACGAACCGGGGCTCGCCCGCCAGCACCAGGCGATACGCGCCCGGTTCCCCGGCCTCCAGCAGCGCCAGCGCCTCGGTGAGGACCCGCACCCCCTTCGCGAGCGAGGGACGCCCGAGGAAGCCGAGGACGGTCGTCCCGTCCTTCCGCGGCCGCGCCTCCGGCAGCTCGACGCGGCGGCTCCAGTTCGGCAGCACGGTCGACCCGGGGACGACCCCCGCGAGGTAGCGAGAGGGGACGAGGGTCGCCAGCGCGCCGCGGCGGGCCACGGGCGCGAGCAGCCGCTGCAGGCCGGACGGGCGCTGGTGCAGATGCACGATCCGCCGCGGACGCCCTGCGGTCGCGACGGCCGGCACCAGCCCGTTGCACCACAGCACGCCCTCGCGGGAGGAGGCGTCCCAGCGCCGCAGCGCGCGCATCCAGGCGGGTCTGCCCACGGCCTCGAGCTCGACGACCCGGTGGCCGGCGGCGAGGGCGGCGGCGACGAGCGCACGCGGCTCCGAGGGGCCGACGACCACGACCGGGACCTCGAGCGCCTCGAGCGCCTCCGCGATGCTCAGCAGCATCACCTCGCCGCCGCCGATGTCGCCGTTGTTGGTCGCGAGCGCCACCGGAGGCCGCCCGGCGCCGCCCGCTCCCCCGTGGATCATCCGCCGCCCCGCCCGCCTCCGTGCGGCGCCCCCGCGGCCCGCGGGCCCATCCTCACCGAGACGAGCGCTCCGCTCCACCGCCCCCGGCCGGGCTCCGCGGGCCGCGGGAGCGCTGGAATACTGACCGGATGGAGCTCGTGGGCGTTCTCTGGGCCGACGAGGCCGTGCCGCTCGTGTCGGCGTTCGTCCACCGGCGGGCCGACGCGGCGGGCCTGCGCGCACTCGTGCTCAAGGGACCGACCGCCGCCGCCGACCGGCTCCGGCCGCCCCGCGCCTCCGGCGACGTCGACCTTCTGGTCGCCCCCGACGACCTGCCCGGGATCCTGGCCCTCCTGGCCGCCGACGGCTGGACCGAGCGGCCCTGGCCGGACGGACCGACGCTCGCGGCCAAGCACTCGCGCTCCTACCGGCACGCCGCGTGGCCGGTCGACATCGACGTGCACTGGCGGTGGCCGGGATTCCTCGTGCCGCCGCGCGACGCCTTCGAGGCGCTGTGGAGCCGGCACCGGATCGTGGAGCTGGCCGGCCGTCCGGTCGCGACCGCGAGCGTCGCCGACTCGGCGCTCGTGCTGGCGCTGCACGCGCTCCGCGACGCCTGGCAGATCACGGACCCGCGCCTCACGCGGCCCTCCGACTACGACCTGCTCGTCGAGGCGGTGGCCGCCCGCGCGCAGCTGCACGCTCCGCTCCGGGCGGCGGCGGAGGAGCTCGGCGCCGTCCAGACCGCGCAGCCCTTCCTCGACGCGCTCGGCATCCGCGCGCGCGCCGGGGAGGTGCCCGCGGCCGAGCTGCGGGCGTGGCGGATCAACGCGAGCTCGCCCCACGCCTCCGCGGGGTGGGTGCAGGCCGTGCGCGCGGCCGGCTGGCGGCAGCGGCCGCTGCTCCTCGCCCGCGCCGTCTTCCCCGCTCCCCACGCCCTGCGCGCCGCCGACCCCGCCATCGGCCCGCGCCGGATCGACGTGGCGGCCGGCTGGTGGCGGCGGCTGCGCCGCGGCGCCCGCACGGCTCCGCTCGCGTGGGACCACCTCCGACGGACGGACAGGACCTGACATGACCCGCCGACTGATCCGCGCCCCCTTCGGGCTCGGCGTGCGCTTCACCTTCGACGACACCGTCCCCGACCGCTTCGTGGCGGAGGTGGAGGAGTCGTGGAACGACGTGGACGACGACGCCGATCGCCCGGGCTCCGAGTACCGGGTGTCGCTGACCGAGCCGGTCGGGGAGCCGGGAGTGATCGCGCAGCCGACCGAGGACGCCCTCGCCGAGCACATCGGCGCCGCGCTCACCCTCGCGGCGGCCGACGCCTGCGAGGGCCGGCTGCTCAGCGTGCACGCCTCCGCGGTCGCCCTGCCCGACGGCCGCGTCGTCGCGTTCGTCGGGCGGCCCGGTGCCGGCAAGTCGACCCTCGTGAGCCTCGCCGCTCGGCGGTACGGGTACGTGACCGACGAGACGCTCGCCGTCCGCCGCGACGGGCGGGTGCTGCCGTTCCGGAAGCCCGTCGCCCTCCTCGACGGCGGCGACTGGAAGCGGCACCGCTCCCCCACCGCGATGGGCCTGCAGCCGCTGCCGGACGCTCCGCTGCGCCTGGCCGCCCTGCTCCTGCTCGCCCGCGACCCGTCCGGCCCGGCGGAGCCCCGGCTCGAGCCGATCGCCTTCGACGAGGCGCTCTCGGTGCTGCTGCCCGAGCTGAGCCACTTCGCACGGCTGCCCGCGCCGCTGCACCACCTCGCCGGGCTGCTCGATTCCGTCGGCGGGGCGCAGGTGCTCCGCTACCGCGAGGCGGAGACGGTGCTGCCCCTCCTCGAGCGGATCGGGGAGCCGTCGTCGGTCGTCGCCGATGCACCAGAGGCCGATCCGGCGGCGCCCGGCCCGGGCCTGCTCGCGCGCGCCGCCGGCGTCGAGTGGGTCGAGCGCGACGGAGTGGTCAGCTGCCTCCTCGACGAGCGGGTCGAGACGCTGACCGGGATCGGCCCGGTGCTGTGGCGCGTTCTCGGGACGCCCGCGACGGTCGACGCGCTGACCGGGGCCGTCGTCGCCGAGCACGGCGCCCCGCCCGCGGGCGACCCCCGGGCGCACGTCGAGGCCGTGCTCGACGCGATGGTCGAGCACGGCCTCGTGGTCCACGGCGCCTGACGGCGCCGAGCGCGCGGCTAGCCCGTGCGGACGTTCGGCCCGACGGAGCCGCGGGCGATGAACAGGTCGAGCAGGTTCACGAGCCCCACCGCGCGGATGTAGAGCGCCGCGACGTCGTAGCGGCCGACGGGGAGCGCCTCGAGGGCGGCGGGCCCGGTCGGGTTGGTCGAGCGGTTCTGCGCGTTGACGTCGATCTGGATGACGTCCCGCAGCGCGGTGAAGACCGGGGTGATCGCGGTGGTGACGACGGCTCCGACGAGAGCCGGCAGGGCCGCGAGCAACGGGTTCAGCACGTTCAGGACCAGGGTCAAGACGCTAGCGGCCACGTCAGGGCTGTTCAGCGGGGTCCCGAAAATCCTGATGTTCTCGCGCAGCCTCTGCGTGAGAACAGTGACCAGAGTCGTCGTGAAAGCGGTCAGGGCTGCTGCCGGAACGCCGAGACCGCTGTCCACGAGGAGAGTCGAGTTCGGTGGCAGGTTGTTGAGGAAGGCGGAGTAGGAGCCGAACTGCGTGCTCCCGGGCTGCCCGGGAGCAGGACCGAGAAGCGAGGCGAGATCGATCGTCAGCGTCGCCGGAGTCGTCCCGAGGCTCGCCTGGATCGGCTGACCTCCGCCGGGCAGGTTTCCCGCCAGGATGGCGGCGACGTCGACCGTGACAACAGCGACCGTGGCAACACGAATGTCTTCGATCAGAGCAAGGGCGTTCCTCACCGCGGTGACGAGAGCTGTCAGCGCCGTCGACGTGAGCACCAGGTTCAGCCTGGTGATCTGGTAGTCGCGCTGCAGGTTGTCCGACCCGGGCACGCAGGCCGACTGAAGAGCAGCGCGTCCGGTGACGGCGCCGATCTGCAGGGTGAGCCCGGCAACATTGGTCAGGAGGTCAGACAGATCCGGCCTGCCGACGGCGGCGAGGATCGCCTGCAGGTTGACGGTGCCGAAGTCGGGGTAGCTCCCCGAGGTCGGGGTCAGCGCCAGCTGGCCGGCATTGGTGATCGCACCGGAGGCTCCGCGGACGGTGCCGGTGGTGCTCGCCTCCGCGTACTGGTTGAGGGTGCCGACGCCGGCGGGAGCCGCCAGCGTGAGGAGGGAGGAGAGCGTGCCGGTCAGCCCGGTCGCGTTCACGGCGATGCCGTTCAGTACCGTGGCGTTGACGCCGCCCGTCACGACGACCGGGTCGGGCGGATTCGGTCCCGACGCCGGCGCAGTCGCCGTCACGCCCGAGACACCGGCGACATTGTCGAGGTTCACGCCGCCGAGGAAGCCGCTGAGGAGGCGTCCGCGGGCGACCGCCTGGAAGACCGTCCCCACCGGGA
This sequence comes from Rathayibacter sp. AY1D5, assembly GCF_002932515.1. Classification (NCBI taxonomy): domain Bacteria; kingdom Bacillati; phylum Actinomycetota; class Actinomycetes; order Micrococcales; family Microbacteriaceae; genus Rathayibacter; species Rathayibacter sp. AY1D5. The sequence goes on along the minus strand of NZ_PSVU01000036.1, from coordinate 5,199 downwards.
AGCAGCTGATCGAGACGGCGGAGGCTGACTGCGCCAGCATCACCGCGGGCACCGACCAGACCGCTCCGGCCACGACCGTCCGCCGTGCGAAGACGCCCGCGGAATTCGCGCTCTTCTTCTCGCTCTTATCGCTGATATCGCTGGATGCGAGCGGATTAGACTCCGACATTGGCGGCCCTCCGGTGCTGTCGCTCGACGTACACCCCTTGGCGCGTCGGCGGCAAACATAGCGAGAGAGGCGTCGCGATAAGAGGCGCTGGCGGATTTCTACTCGCACTGGCGGTGATCAGCGGAGAGGACGCGGAGAAGATGGCAGAGGACCCCCGGCTCCTTCTCTGGCGGCGCCGCCCGGACACGGCCTCCGTCGATCTGAACGGGCGCGTCCTGGTGCTCCCGCTGGACGTCTCCCCGATGGGCAGCCCCTACGCGCTGCGCGAGAGCGTGGCCGCGACCTGGCGGGCGCTCGACGACGAGCCGCAGGACTTCTCCGGCCTGGCCGACCGGCTCGCCCGCCTCCACGCCACCGATCCCGGCGCCATCGCCGACGACCTGGCGCGCGTGCTGAGCGGGCTGGAGGAGCTGCTCCTGGTCGAGAGCAGCCCGCGCGGCGAGGAGTCCCGATGAGCGTCGCGAGCGTCGTCGTCCCCAGCTACGCGGGTGCGGCCCGCCTGCCCCGCATCCTCGCCGCCCTCGCGGCTCAGACCCACCGCGATCTCGACGTGGTCGTGGTCCTCGACGGCGTCGTCGACGCCAGCGAGCGCGCCCTCGACGCCTCCCCCGTACCTGTGCGCCGCGTCGTGCTCCCCGAGAACCGGGGGCGCTCCGCCGCGCTCACGGCCGGCTTCGATGCCGCGCGGGGCGACGTGCTGATCCGCTGCGACGACGACCTCGAGCCCGGCCCGGGCTGGGCCGCCGCGCACGTCGGGGCCCACCGGGACGCGGTCGTCGGCGTCGTCGGCCTCTGCCCCGACGTCGATCCGGGCACCGCCTACTCCCGCGCCTACGGCCGGCCCGCCGGCGAGCGCTTCCGCCGCGGCGCCTACGCGGCGGGCCCCGACGCCTCCTGGCGCTACTGGGGCGGCAACGTCTCGGTGACGCGGGCGACCTACGACCGGGTCGGCGGCTACAGCACCGACTACCGCGAGTACGGCTGGGAGGACGTCGACTGGGGCTACCGGCTGCACCGCCTGGGAGTGCCGGTGCGGATCGAGCCCGGCGCCGAGGCCCTGCACCACGGCGCCTCCGTCTCGGCGGCGGTCCGCAGTCGGCGCGCGTTCCTCTCGGGGGCGGCCCGCCGCACCTTCGAGCGGCTGCACCCCGAGCAGGTGCGGGAGGCGGTGCCCGCAGCCGGCGCGTGGGACGCGGCCGTGCGCCTCCTGGCCCGCGGCGGGAGCGAGCGGCGGACGGCACTGGTCGCGGGATTCGCGGACGCCGCGCTCGGAGTGGTGCCCCGCCCGGTCGGCGAGAAGCTGGTCGCGCTCGCCGTCGAGTCCGCAGCGATCGCGGGCTACGACCGCGGCAGAGGGCGTCCCGCGCACGGGTGACGGCGGCGCGGATCGACGGACCCGCGGGCCCGGCAGCGGCGCCGACGCCGTGCGGGAGCCGATCTAGGCTCCCCCGCATGCGGGTCCTTCTGGTGGGCGGAGCGGGCTACATCGGGAGCCACACCGCCGTCGCGCTCCTCGAGAGCGGCCACGAGGTGCTGGTCGTGGACGACCTCTCGCACGCGAGCGAGCGGACCCTCGACACGGTGGAGGAGCTGACCGGCTCGGTGGTCCCCCGCCTGATCGCCGACGCGCGCGACACGGCCGCACTGACCCGCTTCCTCGCCGCCCACGGCCCGGTCGACGCCCTGGTCCTGCTCGCCGGGCTCAAGTCGGTCGGCGACTCGGTGCGGCGGCCCCTCGAGTACTGGACGGTCAACGTCGGGCTCGCCACCGCGGCGTTCTCGGTCGCAGCGGAGGCGGGGATCCGCACCGTCGTGTTCTCGAGCTCGGCGGCCGTCTACAGCCCGGGCGGCGCGATGCCGGTCGGGGAGGACTCCCCCGCCGGGCTCAGCGCGGCGAGCCCCTACGGCGCGACCAAGCGCGTGATCGAGGAGATCCTCGGCGACGCCGCGCGCGCCGATCCCCTCCTGCGCGGGGTCAGCCTCCGCTACTTCAATCCCATCGGCGCGCACCCGTCGGGGCGGATCGGCGAGGATCCGGCCACGGCGCCGGGGAGCCTCCTGCCCGTGCTGACGCGGGCCGCGGGCGACCCCTCCCGGTGCGTCGACGTCCTCGGCGACGACTACCCGACCCCCGACGGCACGGGGCTGCGCGACTACATCCACGTCTGCGATCTCGCGGCCGGGCACGTCGCGGCGCTCGAGCGCGCGCGGCCCGGGCACCGGGTCTACAACCTCGGCACGGGCTCGCCGACGAGCGTCCTCGAGCTGATCGACGAGGTCGAGCGGGCGAGCGGGGAGACGGTCCGGTGGCGGGCCGTGGGGCGCCGGCCGGGCGACCTCGCCGCGAGCTGGGCCGACCCGGCGCGCGCCGAGCGGGAGCTGGGCTGGCGGGCGGTGCGCACCGTCCGCGAGGGCGTCCGCGACCAGTGGCGGTGGCAGACCCTGCAGCGCATCGGCGTCTCCTGATCCTTCCGGCACGGAGTCACTGAAAGAGTGACTTCTTCTTCTCCGCGACTCTCCTCCATCGTTGTGATCTCCGAGGGAATAGCGCCTCCGCGACGCATTCCAGACGATCCTCGCCATTCCGCTCGCGGCTTATCCGGATTATCGGACTCTCCTTTCCCCGTCGTTCTGCGACGACTCGTACTCGCCTTTCGATTCCTTCTCCACGAGCCGGTTAGCTTCTACTGCACTGCTGATCGGTCACCGACGACGGATAAGCATTCGGAGCCGCTCCCGTCTCCGGATGGCCGCCCGATCCTCACCGCACGCCCGGGGGAAGGGGCCCATCATCACTGCCGTCATCGACGCGACCACCCGTTCCCGATCCGTCCCGCCGGTCGGTCCCGGCCTGATCGTGCACGAGTGGGTCGAGCGTCGCGGAGGCGCCGAGCGCGTGCTCGAGGCGATGACCGAGGCCTTCGCCGACGCCGACGTCCGCGTCCTCTGGAGCGACTGCGCCGAGGTCGTCGGCAGGCCCGTCTCGGAGTCCTGGCTGGCGCGCACGCCGCTGCGCCGCCACAAGGTCCTCGCTCTGCCGGCGATGCTGCCCACGTGGCGGCTCCCGGTCGGCGCCTCCCGCGAGTGGGTGCTGGTCAGCTCGCACCTCTTCGCCCACCACGTCCGCACCAGCGGACCGACCCGCAAGCTCGTCTACGCGCACACCCCGGCCCGCTACATCTGGGAGCCCGACCGCGACGGCCGCGGCAGCAGCCTCGCCGCCCGCACCGCGAGCCTGCTCCTCAAGCCGATCGACCGCCTCCGCGCCGCCGAGGCCTCCTCCATCGCGGTGAACAGCCTCTTCACCGGGCAGCGGGTGCGCGACGCGTGGCACCAGCCGTCGAGGGTCATCTACCCGCCGGTGAACACCGAGCTGCTCTCGACGATCACCGACTGGCGCTCCCCGCTCGACGACGACGAGCTGCGCCTCCTCGACTCGCTCGCGCGGCCGTTCATCCTGGGCGCCTCGCGGTTCGTCCCCTACAAGCGCCTCGAGAAGGTCATGGACGCCGGAGCCCGCACCGGGCTGCCGGTCGTCATCGCCGGGCACGGCCCCTGGGAGGCGCGGCTCCGCGCCTACGCCGAGGAGATCCGGGCCGACGTGACCTTCGTCATCTCGCCCTCCGACCAGCTGATCCGCGCGCTCTACGCGCAGGCGCTCGTGTACGTCTTCCCCGCGGTCGAGGACTTCGGGATCATGCCCGTCGAGGCGATGGCCTGCGGGACGCCGGTCATCGGGACCGACATCGGCGGAGTGCGCGAGAGCGTGTCCCTCGCCGGCGGGGGCGTCATCGCCGACCTCGAGGGCGATCCGGACTGGAGCGACCTGCTGCGCCGTGCGCTCGCGCTCGACGTCGACGCCTTCCGGGCTCGCACCCGGGTCTTCTCGCGCCGGCGCTTCATCGCCGAGATCCAGGACTGGGTCGCCGAGCAGACCGCCTGACGACGGCGCTCCCCGCCGCGGGAGGCCGTCCGTGCGCGCGTCACCGTGCGTGCGGACGACGCTCCCGCGGAGGGATCAGAACAGGCCGCGCGGGGGCTCGATCGAAGCGAGGACGCCGGGGGCGGCGATCACGCTGAGGCGGCCGACCTCCTCCGGGGTCAGCTCGGGCAGGCGCTGCGCGAGGTCGAGGAAGCGCTCGATCTCGGACTCCTCGAGCACGTCGGCGGCGAGCGTGCGGAACTTCGACACGTACTGCTCGCGGCTGAACGGGTGCGCGCCCAGCGGGTGCGCGTCCGCCACCGCGATCTCGTCGACGATCGTCGTGCCGTCCGTCATCAGGATCTCGACGCGGGCGCCGAACGCCTTCTCGCCCGGATCGGTGGAGTGGTAGCGGCGCGTCCACTCCGCGTCCTCCTGCGTCGTGACCCGGTGCCAGAGCGCGATGGTGTCGGCGCGGGCGGCCCGCTCGGGGGCGTAGCTGTGCACGTGGTGCCAGGCGCCGTCCTGCAGCGCCACCGTGAAGATGTACGGCACGGAGTGGTCCAGCGTCTCGCGGGACGCGGCCGGGTCGTACTTCTGCGGGTCGTTCGCGCCCGAGCCGATCACGAAGTGCGTGTGGTGCGAGGTGTGCAGGACGATCCGCTCGACGCGCTCGGGGTCGGCGGCCTCGGGGTGCGTCCGGTGCAGGCGGCGGGCGAGGTCGATCAGCGCCTGCGCCTGGTACTCGGCCGAGTGCTCCTTCGTGTACGTGTCGAGGATCGCGCGCTTGGCCTCGCCGCGGTCGGGAAGCGGGACGTCGTAGCTCGCGTCGGCGCCGTCGAGCATCCAGGCGATGACGCCGTCCTCGCCCTCGTAGATCGGCGACGGGCTGGTCTCACCGCGCATCGCCCGATCGACCGCCTCGATCGCCATCTTGCCCGCGAAGGCCGGCGCGTACGCCTTCCAGCTCGAGATCTCGCCCTTGCGCGACTGCCGCGTGGCGGTCGTCGTGTGCAGGGCCTGCGCGACGGCCTGCTCGATCGTCGCGACGTCGAGGCCGAGCAGCGTGCCGATCCCGGCGGCGGCCGAGGGGCCGAGGTGCGCGACG